>ONSW01000053.1 GCA_900320595.1 uncultured Eubacteriales bacterium
AGAACGGTCGCCAGGGTCTCGTCCTTGTCCAGGACAAGATTCCGGGTAACGCCGTTGATGACAAGCGTTTTCTTGATCATGTGTTTGCTCCTCCTCTTTTGATTGATCGCATATGGATTTTTACCCTTATCGTGTTATAAGGGGAATGCACGTATTAGTGGCTATGGCCGCCGCAGGGATCCTTGTCCGGCCCTTTCCCGGTCAGATCCCGGACGCGCTCGATCCCACGGGGCGTATAGAAAACAAGCTGGGAGAGAGAGCCGTCCATGTTTTCGCCGCGCAGGCGGAGAAAATTGGCGTTTTCATAGTATTCGATGGGGAGCTCGCGGCGGTAGACCTTCCCGGTCTTCGGATCGGTGACCTCAACGGTCACACTGTCGGCTGCAAGCTCGAAGAGTTCCTCGTTCATGGGAATCGACCTCCCTTTTACAGGCATACTTCTACGCCTCTATGATACGCTTCAAAAATGCGAAGTATCAAGTTATAACAAAAAGCAATTCGCAGAACTTGCGAATTGCTTTTTGTAGATAATACACAAGATTTCAAAATGATTAACAGCGTTAACTATACAGAAATTACCACAGTTCCGCTGATGTCGCACAGAGGAAGCTTGTGAAGGTGCGTCCCCCTCTCATCCTCATAGCGGCGCAGAGCCTTCTGCACGCCGGGGAGCAGGGGAGAGAGACAGTCGTGCAGAAGAAGGTATCCGCCGGGATTGATGCGCGGCACGAAAAAGCGCAGCCCGGCGAGCGTGCTCTCCTCCAGATCGACGTCGAGCGAGACAAGACAGAAGCGCTCATCCGCGAGCCCATTGGCCGTTGCGGGGAACAGGCCGGGCCGGAAGACGGCCTTGTCCGGGTGAGGGAGAAGCGAGCGCACACGTTCGGCGGAAGTGTTTTCGTGCGCCGCCGTAAAGCCGCGCCCTTCACGGGCGGCCTCGGCGGCGTCAAAGCCGGAAAAGGTGTCGAAGAGGTAGAGCGTCCGCGCCGGCAGCAGCGCGTTGATGCAGCGGGCAAAGCCGCCGCGGTAAACGCCGAGCTCCGCCGCCGCGCCGCTCACGCCGTCAAGCTCGCGGCAGATCGCCTCGAGCGTGCGCACGCGGACATAATCGCCCTCAAGATCGCGCTCCGAAAGCGCACCATCGGATGCCCACAGCGGCTCGCGCACGAGACGCGGACGTCGCCGCAGTTCCTCGAGAAGGGGAGCGGGCAGTTCCTCCGCACCGGGGCAAGCGGCGCTTCGGTCGGACAGAAGCCAGTTGTTTTTGACATATATCAGTTTCTCCGGCGCGATGGCGCAGCTTGCGGCGCGGAGGGAGATTTCTTCTGTATGACTGCTGGCCACCAGGATCAGCGCGTCGGAGGAATCCTCAAACTGCTCCGGCAGCATAACGGGACGGCCGAGGAAACGGTCGCAGGTCGGATCGCTGTCGAGAAAGGCCGTGACGGATGCCGGATCGAGCCAGCGGTCAACGAGATCGCCGGCGCCGCAGCCGGTCCCCCAGATATACAGCTTCATTCCTCCAGCCTCCTTTTCTGTGAGAATGATTATACGGCACAACTTTTCTTTTGTACAGTCTTTTTCCCTTTACATTTCTAAAGCGCGGGCGTATAATACAAAATATCGAAATGTTTATTTTTACAATTCGCTTTTTTCGGAGGTGTTTTTTGTGCAGATCGGCGCAGTGATCGTGGCGGCAGGCATGTCCTCGCGCATGGGGGATTTCAAGCCGATGCTGAACATCGGCTCAATCTCGATCGCCCAGCGCATCGTGGCAACTTTTCATCAGGCCGGCGTCAGCCGGATCGCGGTCGTGACGGGCTATAACGCTCCGCTCCTGGAGCGGCACCTTTCCAACAGCGGATTGGTCTTCCTTCGCAATGAGGCGTACGCCACGACGCAGATGTTTGATTCGGCCAAAATCGGACTCGAATACCTCAAGGACAAGTGCGACCGTATCCTGTTTACGCCAGTCGATATTCCGTTGTTCACCGCCGCGACCGTCGCCGCACTGATCGATTCGGAGGCGCTGCTTGCCTGTCCTGTCTGCGAAGGCCAGACCGGCCACCCGTTGATGATCGCCGCGTCACTGGTGGACACCCTTCTCTCAGACAGCGGTGAAGGCGGACTCCAGGGGGCGATCTCGCGCTGCGGCGCGGAAATGACGCGCATTGAGGTGGAGGACCCGGGCATCCTGCACGACGCCGACACACCGGAGGATTACAAGGCGCTGCTCGCCTGGCACAACGAGCAGCTGATCCGTCCCGAGATCAGTGTTTCGCTGAGCCGGGAAAAGCCTTTTTTTGACGAAAAGACCGCCATGCTGCTCTCCCTCGTGGAGGAAACGGGCTCGGTCCGCCACGCCTGCGAGCGGATGCAGATCTCCTATTCGGGCGGCTGGAACATCATCCGCGCGCTGGAGTCCCAGCTGCACTTCCCGCTGCTGGAGCGCAGCCAGGGCGGAGCCAGCGGCGGCGAGAGCAGACTCACCGAGCACGGCAGACGGCTGCTCGGCTGCTATGAGAGCTATGTCACGGCGCTGCGTGAGCAGGCCAAGACGCTGTTCGACGAATATTTCGGAGACGAGCTGTGAGCAGAAAGATATACCTGATCCGGCATGCAATGCCGGATATCCCTTTGGGCGAGCGTTGGTGTGTCGGCGGCAGGAGCGACTTTTCGCTCGGCCGTCTCGGCCGCATCCAGGCCTCCCGTCTGCCGTTTGTAAAAGAACTGGACAGCATACAGACGGTGTTTGCAAGCCCCCTCGTCCGCGCGATCGAGACGGCGCGGCCGCTGTGCGACGCGCCCCGGATCATGCCCGGCCTGGAGGAACAGGACATGGGCGTGTGGGACGGGCTCTCTTTTCGTGAGATCATGGCGCGCTACCCGGAACTGTATGCCGCACGTGAACGCGATCCCTCGCTTCTGCCTGATGGAGCGGAGAGCGATGAAGAAGTGGCCGGGCGGATGCGGGAGGCGATCGGACGCTGTCTGCGCGAGAGCGAGGGAGATATCGCCCTCGTCAGCCACAAGGGCGCCATCGCAGCGATCACGGGACAGCGAAGCAAGCTGGGCTATACTTCGCTGAGCGTGCTGGAGGAAGTAAACGGAGCGCTGCGCGTGTGCGAGGTCGGGCTCCCGCCGCGCGCTGAGATATCGGATGCACTGTGCTTTGCCATGCTGCGCGCGTCCGGGGCTGACGAGGCGCTTATCGCGCATTGCCGCGCCGTCGCCGCGCTGGCGGATGAGCTTGGTGCCGGACTAATCGAAAAGGGAATTGCGCTCGACAGCGAAGCAATCCATGCCGCGGCGCTGCTGCACGACATTGCCAAGGGCGAGCGCGACCATGCCGCCGTCGGCGGGCTGTGGTTAAAAGAACTCGGCTTTCCAAATCTGGCGGAGATCGTCCGGCAGCATACCGAGCCGGACAGTGACGCGCTGAACGAAGCCGGCGTCGTCTTCCTGGCCGACAAGCTGGTGAGAGGAGCGGAGCGCGTGGAACTCGAAGAGAGATTCGGCACAAGTCTCGCCAAATGCAAAACACCGGAGGCGCAGGCCGCGCACGCACGGCGCATAGAGCTGGCGCGTTCGCTGAAAGAGAAAATCGACCGGCTCAAATGAGCCGAATGAAACACATACAGGAGGCAGCTATGAAACTTGTCAAAACGGAGGACGCCGTCGGCCATGTGCTGTGCCACGACATCACCCAAATCATCAAGGATGAGAAAAAAGGCCCGGTTTTCCGCAAGGGCCATATCATCGCGCCAGAGGATATCCCCGTCCTGCTGAGCGTGGGCAAGGAGCACCTTTACATCTGGGAAAATGACGAGACCATGCTCCACGAGGACGAGGCGGCTGAGATCCTGAGGGATATCTGCATGAGCGAGCACATGCACGCCACCGAGCCCAAAGAGGGCAAGATCGAGCTGGTGGCCGATACCGACGGACTGCTGCTGATCGACATCGAGCGGCTGCGCGCGATCAACGCGCTCGGCGACATGATGATCGCAACGCGCGCCTCCGGCTTTATGGTGAAGAAGGGCGAGAAGCTTTGCGGTACGCGCGTGATCCCGCTTGTGATCAAAAAGGAGCGCATGGAAAAGGCAAAGGAGCTGGCAGGGGATACGCCGCTGATGCGCCTCGTGCCCGTGCGGCCCCGGAACTACGGCGTGGTCACCACCGGCAGCGAGGTTTTCCGCGGCCGGATCCAGGACACCTTTACGCCCGTGATCGAGCAGAAGCTCGCCGAATTCGGCTGCACGATGACCGAGCATGTGATCCTTGGCGACGACAATCGGGCGATCACCGCCGCGGTGCTGGATATGCTGGACAAGGGCTGTGAGATGGTCTTTTGCAGCGGCGGCATGAGCGTGGACCCGGACGACAAAACGCCTCTTGCGATCAAAAACACCGGCGCAAATATCGTCTCCTACGGCTCTCCCGTGCTGCCCGGCGCGATGTTCCTCGTCTCCTATATGCCGGACGGGCGGCCTGTGTGCGGCCTTCCGGGCTGCGTGATGTATGCCAAGCGCACGATCTTTGATCTGCTGCTGCCGTATCTTGTGACGGACACGCCCATCACAAAAGAACATCTGGCCGGTCTCGGCCACGGCGGACTGTGTCTCAACTGCCCGGTCTGCCACTTTCCGAACTGCGGCTTCGGCAAAGGCGTCTGACCTCCTTCAAAGGCAGAGCCTTTGAAGGAGAAAGCCACAGCCTGCTGCGCGCACTCGCAAAGCTCGCACACTTGCAGGCTGAGAAGTGTTTTTTGCGAGGTACACGCCCCCGCAAAAAACGATTTGAATTGTTTTTGCCTGCGGGCAAAAATCAGAGGGAGTGCCCTCTGAACACCCCTTTTTCTTCCGGTATAAGCACGTAAAGCCGTGTTTATATAATATTCATTTCCCTGAAAGACGGGAAAAGGAGGAAAACAGAATGAAAAAAATCCTGGCACTGCTGCTTGCACTGGTCATGGTATTCGCCCTGACCGCCTGCGGGCAGCCAAAAGGTCCGCTGCTGGTCATGGGCAACAGCGATGTGCCCGTCGGTCAGTACACGCAGAAGATCCTTGCTTATTACGGCCTGGACGAGGAAGCGCTGGCCAAGGCCGGCAAAATCACCTACGGCACCAACGTCAAGGAAGTCACCACTCAGGTCAAGGAAGGAAGCGTCAACTGCGGCGTCATCTACTGTACGGATGCTTTTTCCGCCGGTCTGACAGTGGTTGACAGCGCTACAGCCGAGATGTGCGGCCAGGTCATTTACCCCGCCGCCGTCATGAAAAACAGCGCCCATCCCGCCGAAGCCCAGGCTTTTCTGGATTATTTGAGCAGCCCCGAGGCCATGGCGATCTTTGAGGCGGTCGGCTTTGCGCCTGTTGGCGATACCGTCCCGGCAGCCGAGGCCGCCGAGACAGAAAAGGTGGAGCTGGTCGTCTTCGCCGCCGCGTCCATGACCGAAACGCTCACCCAGATCCAGGAGCTGTATCAGACGTCGCATCCCAATGTGACGCTGGTCTACAACTTTGACTCCTCCGGCACGCTGAAGACTCAGATCCAGGAGGGTGCGGTCTGTGATGTGTTCATTTCTGCCGGCCAAAAGCAGATGAATCAGTTGGATATCACCGCCTCTACCGATATTAACACCGAGGGCCTTGACTTCGTGCTGGAGGGCAGCCGCCTGAATCTGCTGGAAAACAAGGTCGTTCTTGTCGTTCCCGACGGCAACCCCGGCAAGATCAATTCCTTTGACGACCTTGCCGCCGCACTGAAAAAGTAACGCTGCATTCAGCAACGATTTCAACCTACTGATTGGATGTTCGCCATGAGTATTGACTGGTATCCGCTGTGGAATTCCCTGCGTATCGCCGCGGTTTCCTGCGTGCTGGTGTTTTTCACAGGTATCTTTTTCGCCTATTACGCAGCCCGGCTGCCCCGCGCCGTTAAGGGTGCGCTGGACGTGGTGCTGACGCTGCCGATGGTGCTGCCGCCCACGGTCTGCGGCTATTTTCTGCTGCTGATCTTCGGCGTCAAGAGGCCGCTGGGCATCCTGCTGCTGCGGTTTGGCATTCAGTTTGTGATGACCTGGTACGGCGGGATCCTGGCCGCCTCCGTGGTGGCCTTCCCGTTGATGTACCGCACCGCCCGGGGCGCATTTGAGAGCTTTGACAAGACCCTGGCCTATTCCGGCCAGACGCTGGGGCTTTCCAATACCTATATCTTCTGGCGCATCCGTATGCCAGCCTGCCGCCAGGGCATCCTGGCAGGCACCGTGCTGGCCTTTGCCCGGGCTCTGGGCGAATACGGCGCCACCAGCATGCTGATCGGCTACACCCCCGGCCGCACCGCAACCATCTCAACCACAGTCTACCAGTTGTGGCGCACCAACGACGAGCGGGGCGCGATGTTCTGGGTGCTGGTCAATCTTGCGATCAGCACGGTGGTGCTGCTGGCGGTGAACATGCTCGAGAGCCGGCAGAAAAAGGCGGTGAAGAGATGAGCCTGAAGGTGGACATCCGAAAGGATCTCGGCGGTTTCCGCCTGAATGTGAAGTTTGAAGCCGAGAGCGGCGTGACCTGTCTGCTCGGCGCCTCGGGCTGCGGCAAAAGCATGACCTTGAAGTGCATCGCCGGCATCGATAAGCCGGACGATGGCCGCATCGAGCTCGACGGGCGGGTGCTGTACGATTCGAAAGAGAAGATTGACCTGCCGCCGCAGCAGCGGCGCGTGGGGTATCTTTTCCAGAACTATGCGCTTTTCCCGAATATGACGGTGCGGCAGAATATTCTCTGCGGTCTGTGCCGTGAGAAGGATCGAGCTGAGAAGGAGAAGCGTCTGGGCGAGATGGTAAAAATGCTGCAGCTGGAGGGGCTTGAGAACCACAAGCCGCATCAGCTCTCCGGCGGACAGCAGCAGCGTGTCGCGCTTGCGCGCATCCTGGTAAGCGATCCGCAGCTTTTGCTGCTTGACGAGCCCTTTTCCGCGCTCGACGGCCATCTGCGCGACGCGCTGAAGATCGAGCTGCGCGATTTGCTAGTGCAGTTCGGCGGCACGGTGCTGATGGTGACGCACGACCGTACCGAAGCCTATAACATGGCCGCGCGGATCGCGGTAATGGACAAGGGCAGCTTTCTGGCGCTTCGCCCGACCAAGGAGCTTTTTGCCGATCCCGGCAGCGTTCAGGCAGCCGTGATCACCGGGTGCAAAAACATCGCCGCAGCGCGCCGGATCGGCGAGCACACGGTGGAGGTCCCGGAATGGGGCATCCATCTGGAGACAAAGCAGCGCGTGGGGGAGGGCCTCTGCGCCGTCGGCATCCGCGCGCACTATTTCAACGCCTCAGCGCAGCAGAACCGGTTTCCGGTGCGCTTTGTCGAGGAGATGGAGGAGCCGTTCGAAACAACGCTCCAGTTCCGCTTTGCCGCCCAGCGTGACGACAGTCCCGCAATCTGGTGGCGGCTTGCCAAGGACAAACGTCCGGCGGGTTTCCCGCAGGAGCTTGGCGTCGCCCCGGCGAACATCCTGCTGCTTTATAAATGATTCGCTCTTATACACAGGGCAAAGATGGTAGGCGAACCCCTCAGACAGCCCGCGGGCTGCCAGCTCCCCTTTGACAGGGGAGCCAAAAATGAAAGGAGATCTGAAATGAAACTCAGTGCGAGAAATCAGTTCAAGGGCAAGATCATTGATATCCAGGAAGGCGCCGTCAACGGCATTGTCAAGATCGACATCGGCGGCGGCAACGTCATGAGTGCAACGATCTCGATGAACGCGATCCGCGAGCTTGGCCTTGCGGTCGGCAAGGATGCCTACGCGGTCGTCAAGGCGACTTCCGTCATGGTCGGCGTGGACGAATAAAAATCACATATACAAAGATCCCCGGGCAGCAGCCCGGGGATCTTTTCATCTTACTCAGCTTTCGCTTCCGTCCTCGACGAGTACTTTCATCGTACCGCCGCAGACCATGCCGTCCGACTCGGCCACCTCGCCGGTCAGGTCGATGTCGATGATCTGATAGCGCCCTGTGCCGATGATCCTGACCGCGTCGCGGATCACGGCGCCCTCGCTGCAACCGCCGCCGATGGAACCGGTGACCTTGCCGAGCGGGCTGACGGCCATCTTGGCCCCGGCCTCGCGCGGGGTGGAGCCCTTGGTTTCGATCACGGTGACGATGGCCTTCGGCTCGTGATTCTCCGCAAGATAACGCAGCGTGGAAAGCTCCATATCCGAATCGCAGCAGCAACGGCCCTTGCCGTGCTCCGGCAGCCGCTTGTAGGCGATCAGCTCTGACAGGATCGAGATCGCGATCTCCTGCGGCGTGATCGCGCCAATGGGCAGGCCGATCGGCGTGCAGATCTCCGCCATCCGCTCGGTGGAGTAGCCCTCCGAAGCGAGCATCTCCATCAGCCCCTTGACGCGGCGGCGCGAGCCGATCAAGCCGAGATAGGCCGTGCGCACGCCCGGCAGCAGCACGCGCAGGCAGTCCGCGTCGTTTCGGTGGCCGCGCGTGATGATGACCACGTAATCGTAAGGCGTGAGATTCACGCTGCGGATGGCGTTCTCAAAGCTGTCACAGATGACCTGCTCGGCCAGCGGGAAGCGGGCGCGGTTGGCAAAATCGGGCCGGTCGTCCGCCACGATAACGGAAAAGCCGCATTTTGCCGCGAACTCGACCACGTGCAGCGCGATATGCCCGCCGCCGAGCACCAGCAGCCGCTCCTGCGGCAGCATCGGCTCGCTGACCAACAGGCCCTCTTCCGTCTGTTCCGCTGTTACCGCGGCGACCGTACGCCCCTTGAGATCCTCATGGGGCGAAACAGCGGTGAGCCGGCGGGAAAAGCCCTCCGCGATCGTTCCGCTCTCGCCGCGGATCGCGGTTTCAAGCGCCACGGCCTCGCCGGCCCCGAGCTTGTTCAAAATATCCTGATAGATGTTCATCCAAAACACCTCCGTGGGGGATCGATTTCATCTGCTTCTATCATATCGCAGCCCGTCCCGCCGCGCAAGTTTTTCTTTTTGACGCTGCGAGAGTGCGCCAATTCACATGCAGCGCCGGAACCACACGACAGGGAGTGTTCAGAGCGAGTGTTACGCCGCGCATTTTTATTGAAACCGTTAGCTCGCTCTGATACAATGATGATGTAAACTGTCCGAGCAGGAGATGCGAAAAATGGAAACAGCGAAGAACCTGCGGACGATGGAACATCGCTCCGGCGAAAGGAAAGCGCGAAATCGATAAGATGCTGCAGAGGGCAGTCGAGAACAACTGACAAGGAGGCGCTATTATGCTATATCCTCTGTTGCTTGTGTGCGGCGCGGTGCTGCTGTTTGTGTATGTCCGGGAAAAGATCAAGGCTTATTCGGTTAAGGCGGTGCTGTTAAAGTCCGTCGTGTCGGTGCTGTTCATCATGGTTGGCGTATACGGGGCATGGCTCTCCGCTTCGAAAGGAAGCGCCAGTCCGCTTTGCCCATTTGTGGCGCTCGGCCTGTTGTTTGGCCTGCTGGGCGATATCTGGCTGGATCTCAAATATGTATTCCCTGAAAAAGATGCGCCTTTCACATACGCTGGCTTTTGCGTATTCGGCGTCGGGCACAT
>ONSW01000072.1 GCA_900320595.1 uncultured Eubacteriales bacterium
CGGCAAAAGCTGGCTGGTCCTGTGGCTGGCCGACCGGGTCAGCAAGGGAGAGAAGGTCTGGGACTTCAAGACGGCTCAGTGCGACGTGCTGTACGTCAGTCTGGAGGATACGGCCCAGCGCATCCAGCGTCGCCTCAGCGAGGTGACCGGCGGCGAGGCCGACCGGGTCTGGATCGCCACGGAGGCAGAGCTTTTGGGCAGCGGCTTTGAGCAGCAGCTGGGCAACTTCCTCACCGCCCACCCCGGCGTGGGCTTCGTGATCATTGACACGCTGCAGCGTATCCGGCAGATGAAGACGGAGAAGTACAGTTATTCTGGCGATTACGAAGTCATGACCGCGTTGAAGGCCATCGCCGACCGCTTCAACATCACGATCCTGGTGGTGCACCACACCCGCAAGGAGGAGTCGGAGGACGCCTTCAACATGATCTCCGGCACCAACGGGCTCATGGGCTGCGCGGACGGAGCCATGGTTCTCCAAAAACCTTCACGCATCGGCAAGACGGCCACGCTGGACTCGAGTACGGCAAGGAGGAGCCGCGCGACGACGCGGACAAGCTTCTCGCTGCCGTGCAGCAGCTGGTGTCCGAATGTCGGGAGTGGCGGGGCACGCCCACCGAGCTGGTGAGTGCGCTCTCTCCCATCCTGCCTGTGGACACCAAGCCGCATTCTTTGACCCGCAGGCTGAACGCCAGCAGCCAGGCCCTGGCCCAGCAATACGGTGTTCAGTATGAATCCCATCGCACAAAGGATTCCCGCGAAATCACCCTTTCGCCCTTGGCCTCATGATGACGCTATGACGCTAATGACGCTATTTGGTACCCCCCAAATAGCGTCATAGCGTCACCTTTGTACGGAAAAGAAATCCTGCTGTCAGAAAAAACTGACAGCAGGAGAAGAAAAGTTCTTGCTTTAAAGTAATAAAGTGTTATACTCATATTGGAACTTGGCTTTGACAGGTATGGGTTCCAGGCTGAGGAAAGTGAGGGTTATTTGGCAAACAAAAATACGAAAAACGCAAAAGGCGCGGGAACCATCCGAAAACGGCCGGACGGTCGCTGGGAGGCGCGGTATTCTCTCGGCTTTGATCCCAAGACCGGCAGGCAGATCCAGCGCTCGGTTTATGGCGCGACCCAGAAGGAGGTTCGGCAAAAGCTGGCGAAGATCACCAGCGAGATCGACGAGGGAAGCTATATGGAGCCGAGCAAGGACACGCTGGAGGCCTGGCTGGAGACGTGGCTGAAAACCTATGTCGCTCCGTCGGTAAAGCCCTACACATTGGCGTCTTACCGCGGTGTATGCGAGAACTTCCTGAATCCGGCTCTCGGCAGGGTCAAGCTGTCCCAGCTCACAGCACCGCAGATCCAGCAGATGTACAACGAGATCCTGATGGACAGGGGCTTGTCGGCGAAGACGGTGAAAAACATCCACGGCGTGCTGCACCGGGCTTTGAACCAGGCGGTAAAGCTGGGTATGATCCGCTTCAATCCCTCGGAGATGTGCGATCTTCCGAAGGTCATCAAAAAGGATATCCGGCCTCTGGAGAAAAAGGATATCGCTGTGTTTCTCGACGCGATCCGCGGGCACGAGTACGAGCATCTGTACCAGGTGACGCTCTTTACCGGTCTGCGGCAGGGCGAAGTGCTGGGGCTGACCTGGGACTGCGTGGATTTTGAGCACAAGACGCTCTACATCAACAAGCAGCTCCAGAAGGACAAAAAGGTCGGCGGCGAGTACGCCCTCGTCCCGACGAAGAACAGCCGAAGCCGGATCGTCACCGTGGCCGACTCCGTCATGACGGTGCTGCAGAAGGTAAAGCAGGAGCAGGAGCACAAAAAAGAGATTGCCGACCTTGCATGGAGCAATCCCTGGAATCTGGTATTCACGAATGAGTTTGGCCAGCACCTCTGTCACTTCACGGTCTACCACCGCTTCAAGGACATTGTGCGCGGGATCGGCTTGGAGGAGGCTCGCTTTCACGATCTGCGCCACAGCTACGCCGTTGCCTCCATTGAAAGCGGTGACGATATCAAGACCGTGCAGAGCAATCTCGGCCACGCCACCGCCAGCTTCACGCTGGACGTTTACGGCCATGTGTCCCAGAAGATGCGTCAGCAGTCGGCTGACCGCATGGAGCAATTCATTCAGGGACTTCCCGTCCCGGTAAGGTTATAGGATCACGCGAGGGTCAATCTTTCCAATCTCTGACTTGGGATAAAGGGTCAAATAAAGGGTCAGAGGGTACAGAAAAACCCTGTATCCATTGAGAATACAGGGTTTTTACTGGCGCAGAAGGAGGGATTTGAACCCTCGCGTGCTTTTTAGACACCTACTCCCTTAGCAGGGGAGCCCCTTCGGCCTCTTGGGTACTTCTGCACGCAAAGCCGAAAAACACACAGCGCCTTTAACGCTGCCCGATTATGATAGCACAGGGGAAAAGCCTTGTCAAGAGTTACTTTCCCACGCAAAAACGCTGGAAAATGCGGTCTGTAACGTCCTCGCGCACCGTGCGCCCGTCCAGTTCCCCGAGTGCTGCCATCGCACTCTCGCTCTCTGTCAGGACGACGTCCGGCGTTGCGCCGCTCTCCAGCGCGCCCAATGCGGCACGGATGGACTCGAGCGCGCGCCCGACAGCCTCGGCGTGGCGGACGTTGGTCAAAATCTCGCCGGCCGGAACATCCGGGAGCGGGAACATGGCTGCGATCGTATTCTCAAGCGCCTCGATTCCCTCTCCAGTAACGGAACTGACGTTGACGGTCGGAAGTGCCGTGTTGAGCGTGATGCCGCCGGAGAGATCCTTCTTGGACAGCACGACGACGGCATGGGGCGCCCTCTCGGCCTCGGCAAGAAGGGCCGCGTCCTCCGAAGTCAGCTGCTCGCTGCCGTCCACGACGACAATCAGCAGCTCCGCGCGCTCGATCGCGCTTCGGCTGCGTTCCACGCCGAGACGCTCGACCTCGTCATCCGTCTCGCGGATTCCGGCGGTGTCGATCAGACGCAGCGTAAGAGAGCCGAGCTTCAGCTTCTCCTCGATCGTGTCGCGCGTCGTGCCGGGGATGCGGGTGACGATCGCACGTTCATACCCGAGCAGCGCGTTGAGCAGCGAGCTTTTTCCCGCGTTCGGCCGTCCGACGATCGCGGCTGGGATCCCGGCTGACATCAGCTTGCCGCGCGAAAAGGTGGCGAGCAGCGAAGCAAGCGTATCTCTTGCCTCACCGAGTGCGGCCTTGTACGCCTCCATGCGGAACGGCTCAATGTCCTCGTCGGGATAGTCCAGAACAGCGTGGTAGTGCGCGCTGATATCGGCGAGATCCGAATAGATCTTTTCCGTTCGCTCACGGAGCGCGCCCGCAAGCTGACCGGCCGCGTTTTTGGCGCTCTCGGCGTTTTCGGCGTCGATGATATCGGCGACGGCCTCGGCCGAGGTGAGGGAAAGCCGGCCGTTTAAAAAGGCACGCTTGGTAAACTCGCCGGGCAGAGCCTGCCTGGCACCAAGTGAAAAGATCTCGTCGAGCAGCGCGCGCAGCACGACGGGGGAGCCGTGGCATTGAAACTCGGCTGTATCCTCGCCCGTATAGCTGTGCGGCGCACGGCTGATCGTACACAGACACAGATCGAGAAGAGCGCCGTTCCGGTCATGTGCGCGGCCGTAAATGAGCGTGTGCGGCGCGCTCTCGGACATGGCTTTGCCGGACTGCGGCGTGAAGAGCGCATCGGCGATCTTAATGGCCCGGTCGCCGGAGAGACGCACGATCCCGATCGCGGCGACCTGCGCGCCGGTGGCGATGGCGGCTATCGTGTCAGACATGGTCGGCCTCCTCAAGTGTTCTGATCAGCGCCGGCAGCTCCGAAAAGCTGTACAATACGGCGTCGGGCGCTTTGGCGGAGCCAAAGCCGTACGCGGCATGGATAAAGCCGCAGCCTGCCACGCGCGCGGCACTTTCGTCGCCCTCCGTGTCGCCGATGAAGCAGGCGTTTTCGAGCGCCCGGTCGCGAATCAGCGCACGCAGATTGCCGGCCTTGTCAAGTCCCGTCACACCGGCGCAGCGTGCATCCTCGAAGCACGGGCCAAGCCCGGTGGCGGCATAGAGCGCCTCAAGATAGCCCGCCTGACAGTTGCTCACGATAAAGAGCCGGTGCTGCAGCGACAGCTCGCGCAGCGTCTCCGCCACGCCGGGATAGAGCGAGGCGCCGTTTGCGGCGAGATACGCGCACTCGTCCTCCGACAGCGCGTCGAACACCGCGCGGGCATGCGCGCCGAAGCGCGAGAAAAGAAGCTCCGCGATCTCGTCGGGCGTCTTGCCCATGATCGAGCGCACCTGCTCTATACTAGGAGAGCCGAAGCAGCCATACCGCTTCCAGAGCGAAACGCGCCAGCTGTCATGCACCGCTTCGCAGGAATCCCAGATGGTGCCGTCAATGTCAAAAATCAGATCGTATTGTTTCATAAACTCCTCGAATAAACAAAAAGCTTCCCTTCGGGGAAGCTTTTATCTCGCAGCTTTGCTCACTGCTCTTTTGCTTTTTCCATACGCTCGAGCCGCGCGGCGTGGGCAGCCTCCTCGTCATAGCGCTCCGCCACGAAATAACCGAGAGACAGAAGACTGTCGGAGAAGTGGATGTTTTCAACCAGCGTCGAGCTGTTCGGCTCGGTCAGTTCAACGTTCGTAAAGTTCCAGATCGCGCGGATCCCGTTGCCGCACAGAAGCTTGGCAACGGCAGCGGCAGCCTCCTTCGGAACGGTGAGAACGGCGACGTCGATCTGATTGTCGGCGAGATAATCCAAAAGCTCGTCCATACTGCGCACCGTGACGCCGTTGGTTGTCGTGCCGACGATCGCGGGATCAATGTCAAAAGCGGCGGCAAGCGTAAAGCCCCATTCGCTGAAGCAGAAGTTGTCCATCAGCGCGTGGCCGATATTGCCGACGCCGACCAGAATGGCCTTGAATCCGCGGTTCATGCCGAGGATCGAGGCGATCTCATCGCGCAGCGCGGCGACGTTGTAGCCGTAGCCCTGCTGACCGAATTCTCCAAAGCAGCTGAAATCCTGGCGGATCTGAGAGGGCGTCAGCCCGAGCTGCTGGCCGAGACTGAAAGAGGAAATGCGGCTCACCCCGCTTGCCTTCAACTCATCCAGCTTGCGCAGATAGCGCGGCAGACGGCGGATCACGTTGTTCGAAACCTTGATGCGCTTCACGATTTTTCTCTCTCCTTGCCCAATCATTCTGTCAGAATTATAACATATTCAAAATGGGTTTTCAACTCCAAAAGACGGCCGGGCGTCTGCCCGGCCGTCTTCGTGACAGGGTTCTGTGTTAATTGTAGATCGCGTCGCGAAGCGTTTGCCATGAGCAATCAGCGAGCATCATGTCGCTCTCTTCTCCGGAGAGGGAGATATAGAAGACCTTTTCGCCGTAAACGCTGATCAGCACCTGACTGCTGACGCCGTCGACGTCAAAGCGAAGCAGAAATCTTCGATCCGGCGTTCGTGAGGCGGGCAGATCGCCCGGCGTACCGACCAGCAGCGAGGA
>ONSW01000009.1 GCA_900320595.1 uncultured Eubacteriales bacterium
CCCTGGTGCAGCCGAATATTCTGTTCTCCCAATGGGCGGACACCTGGTATGAAGGGCACAAGGACAGCATCTCCAAGACGACGCAGCAGAGCTACAAGTACACGCTGGCCACATTGAAGGAGAAGATCGGGGATCGACCGGTCAACACCATCAAGGCAATGGACATCGAAGATCTGCTGCGGGATCTCCGGAAGGAGGGCAAGTCCGACAGCTATGTGGCCAAGGCGCGCGGGATGTTGTTCCAGATCATGAACAAGGCCGAGGCCAACGAGCTGATCCGGCGAAATCCGGTGGCCTGTGCGGAGAAGATGAAGGCCAACAAGCCCATGGAGGCAAAAGAAGCCTTCACCGCAGAAGAGGTAAAACGGATGATGGAGGGCCTCCCGCACGACAAGTACGGAGACAGCATCCGCCTGATGCTGGGCACGGGCATCCGCATGCAGGAGCTGCTGGCCCTTGAACCCAGACTGATCGAGGAAGACGGTTCCGTAATCCACATCCGGCAAGCGGTGAAAACCGTATCCGGGAAAGTGGAAATCGGGCCGCCGAAGTCGCGGGACAGCCTGAGGGATGTACCTATTCCCGAAGGCATGCGGCCGATGGTTATCTCTTTGCGCGAGACGAAGGACACATACCTCTTCCAATCGCCGAACAAGGAGCAGCCCTTCGACCCCAAACACTACCGGGACAAGTTCAAGGACTATATCGAAGCCCTGGGCGATGTTCGCGTGCTGACACCGCACTCCTGTCGGCACACCTATGTGTCTCAGATGCAGGCCCTGGGTGTGGATCTCGCGACCATCCAAAGCATGGTGGGACACGCGGATCTGGACATGACACAGCATTATCTGCATGTGCAGAGCCCGATCAAACAAAAAGCCGTAGAGGCATTCAATGCGGCTTTTTGCTGAAATGATCCGCATTCCAGTCAAATTCCAGTCGGCTCAAATTAAACAGTACTTTTAGGCAAGAAAAATCCCCGATTTCTTGCGAAATCGAGGATTTTTGGTCCGAGTGACTAGATTCGAACTAGCGGCCTCTTGAACCCCATTCAAGCGCGCTACCAACTGCGCTACACCCGGAAATCTTTCTCAAATTGCGCGCGGCATACACGATCCGTAAGCCTCGCAAACTCGGCAACGGCTCGTAGTACAACTGCGCTACACCCGGAAATAACTGGCTTTCGCTCAGCGCCAAATTATATTAG
Source organism: uncultured Eubacteriales bacterium (assembly GCA_900320595.1). Lineage (GTDB taxonomy): Bacteria > Bacillota > Clostridia > Oscillospirales > Oscillospiraceae > Limivicinus. Next base: position 1,208 of record ONSW01000009.1, read on the forward strand.
CACACTCTTGCGGAAAAAGCAAGCCCCTTTTTATGCGAAAAATGCGGGGCGGATGGCCGCCCCGCATCGGGATCTGTTCTAATTATTTCTTCTTTGAAAGATCGTTCGAGAAGTGCTCGCGCGTCAGCTTGGCAACGACGCCGGAGAGCGCGAAGAGCGCGACAAAGTTCGGGATCGCCATCAGACCGTTGAGCGTGTCAGCCACATCCCACACCGCGTCGATCGATGCGACCGAGCCGATAACGACGACCACGACGAAAATGAGCTGATAAACCTTGGCGGCCTTGAGACCGAACAGATACTGGACGCAGCGCGTGCCATACAGCGACCAGCCGAGGATCGTGGAGAAGGCGAACATCATCAGCGCGAGCGCCACAAAGAGCGCGGCGAACTTGGTGCCGAAGACCGTGGAGAACGCGCTCGTGATCAGCTCGCTGCCCGGCTTGACGCCCCAGTTGATGTCCACGCCGCTGATGATGACGGACAGCGCGGTAAGGGTGCAGATAATGATGGTGTCGATGAAGACCTCGAAGATGCCGTACAGGCCCTGGTTGACCGGACCTTTCGTCTCGGCGGCGGCGTGTGCGATCGCGGCGGAGCCTAAGCCGGCCTCGTTCGAGAAAGCGCTGCGGCGCATGCCCCAGATCACCGTCTGCTTGAGCACGATGCCGGAGGTCGCGCCGAAGACAGCACGCGGGGTGAAGGCGCTGGCAAAAATCAGATAGAAAGCGTGGCCGATGCTGGAAATGTGAGAGATGATCACGATCAGCGTAAAGAGGATGTAGAACGCGCTCATAAAGGGGACAAGCTTTTCACATACCTCGCCGATGCGCTTGATGCCGCCGAAGAGGATCAACGCGACAAGCACGGCCAGCACGATGCCGCAGACAAGGTTGATCGTGCCTGTGGAGGAGGCGGCGGAGGGAACAAAGGCCACGATCGCCCCGTTGAGAGAGCCGACGATCGATTTGGCCTGGGCGCCGTTGCCGATGCCGAAGGCGGCAAGAGCGGCAAAGATGCAGTAAAGGCTGCCGAGCCACTTCCAGTTCTTGCCCATACCGTTGCGGATGTAATACATCGGGCCGCCGACCCAGTCGCCCTTGACGTCACGCTCGCGATAACGGATCGAGAGAACGACCTCGGAGTATTTGGTGACCATGCCCATCAGCGCGGCGAGCCACATCCAGAAAACGGCGCCGTATCCGCCAAGCGCGATCGCCTGCGTCGTGCCGACGATGTTGCCGGTGCCTACGGTGGCGGACAGCGCGGTCGAAACAGCCTGGAAGGGCGTGACGGCGCCCTCGCCGGCCTTTTGCCTGGAGAACATCTTTCCGATCGTGTTCTTCAGCGCATAGCCGAGCTTGGTGAACTGGATCCAGTTGTTGCGGATCGTCAGATACAGACCGCCGCCTACCGCGCAGGGAAGAAAGATGTACAGCCAGGCGACCGTATTTAACGGACCGGTAAGAAATGAGACGATTCTGTTCAGGAAATCCATAGTGTTTCTCCTCTCTGTGCTGCCTGAAAAAACAAGAAAAACAGCAGAAACAATGTGATTATTTTACAGTAAAACGCGCTAAATTGCAACAGTAAAACGCTGCCCAGGCTGACAAAAGAAAGGAACCGCGCCGAATGTTTTTTATGCGAAATGTTGAATATACAAAAAGAATATGGTATAATTCACAACCGCTATGAAACGATTGATCGACAACACCATACCGAAGTTCCTGCTGACCGGCGTGATCAACACGCTCGTCGGCGCGCTTGTTATGTTCCTGCTGTATAATCTGGCCGGCTGCTCTTACTGGCTCAGCTCGGCGGCAAACTATCTCGTCGGCGGCACGGTCAGCTTTTTCCTGAACAAGTATTTTACATTTCGCAATACGGAACGCTCCTGGGCCCAGGTCGCGCGGTTTGCCCTTACGGTCGCGGTCTGCTGGCTGCTTGCTTACGGCATCGCAAAACCGCTGACACTGCGGCTGCTCGCCTCCGCGAGCGAGTCGGTGCAGACGAACGTCGCCATGGTTGTCGGTATGGGGCTGTATACGGTGCTCAATTATCTCGGACAGAGATTCTTTGCGTTCAAATCTTCGCATGCGGAGGACACGGATGATCACGTGGCTGACTGATACCGTTATCGGGAAATTTACCATGACCTTCCTGATCTCCATGCTCCCGGTGGTGGAGCTGAGACTGGGACTGCCATATGGGATCGCGATCGGGCTGAATTATCCGCTGGCGCTGCTGGCGGCGGTGGCGGGGAATCTGCTTCCCGCACCGTTCATTATCCTGTTTATCAAAAATGTTCTCACTTTTCTGCGGGATAGAATAAAGTCGCTGGACGGTTTTATCTCGAAAATAGAGGAGCGGGCGCATCTGAAAAGCGAAATGGTCGTGAAGTACGGCCAGATCGGGCTTTTCCTGCTGGTCGCCATCCCGCTGCCCGGCACCGGCGCCTGGACGGGCGCGCTCGTTGCGGCGCTGATGGGGCTGCCGATGAGAAAAGCCATGCCGGCGATCGTTTGCGGCGTGCTCGCCGCGGCGGCGATCATGACGCTCGTCACCTTTGGCGCTATCCATCTGTTTTAAAAGACTATAAAAAGCATCCCGCTGCCGTTCCGTCGGCAGCGGGATGCTTTTTCGTTTTCAACTTTTATGCGCGCCTGTAAAGCCTGGTATAGGCAAGGAGCTTTTTGGCGAGCTCCGGGGTGACGGCGTCGGGCTTCATGCGCCATTGCCAGTTGCCGGAGGGATTGCCGGGCGTGTTCATGCGCGCGCTCTTCGGCAGCTCGAGCGCATCCTGCATCTGCAGGATGAACAGCGACGAAGGCGTGGCCATGCCGGTGCGGATCATGCCCCAGCACCAGCCCTCATCGGGCGTGATGTGCATGTAGTCCCCGGCGAAGCGGCGGGTTTTGCCGTCTAGCCCGGATACCCAGCCGCGCACGGTCTCGTTGTCGTGTGTGCCGATGTAGCAGACGCTGTGCACAGGGCAGTTGTGCGGCATATAGGGGGCGTCGCCAGTCGGATCAAAGCCGAATTCCAGCACGCGCATTCCGGGAAGCCCGGAGTCGGAAAGCAGCTTTTCCACCTCGGGCGTCGTGTAGCCGAGATCCTCGGCAATGAAGCGCAGATCGTGGAACCAGGAGGTCAGCACGCCGACGAGATCCATCCCCGGGCCCTTGACCCAACGGCCCAAACGCGCCGTCTTGTCGCCGTAGGGAACGGCCCAATAGCTTTCAAAGCCGCGGAAATGGTCGATGCGGATGACGTCGTAGAGCTTGCCGATGCCCTCGATCCGGCGAATCCACCAGCCGAAGCCGTCCTTTTTCATCGCGTCGTAATCATACAGCGGATTGCCCCAAAGCTGGCCGTCTGCCGTAAAAGCGTCGGGCGGGCAGCCGGCTACCTCGGTGGGCAGATTGTTCTCGTCAAGCTGGAAAAACTGCGGCTCGCTCCAGACGTCCGCGCTGTCGAGCGCGACATAGATCGGCACGTCGCCGATGAACTCGATGCCTTTTTTGTGCGCATAGGCTCTCAGCGCCTTCCACTGGCGGAAGAACAAAAACTGGAGAAACGCATAGAAGGAGACGTCCTCGGCAAGCTCGCTGCGATAACGCGCAAGCGCGTCCGGGCGGCGCAGACGGATATCCTCATCCTCCCATTCGACCCAGCTGCGCATGCCGAAGTGCACCTTGAGCGCCATGAACAGCGCATAATTCTCAAGCCAGGAAGCGTTTTCGGCGCGGAACGCGGCGAACGCATCGGCGAAGCGCTCCTTGCCGCGCGCGTATGCCAAGCGCAGGACGGGAAAACGGTTTTCGTAAATCGCGCCGTAATCCACGCGCGTGTTATCCTTTCCCCAGAAACGCTCTTCGATCTCGCTCTTTTTCAGCAGCCTGTCGCGCACGAGCAGATCAAGATCGATGAAATACGGGTTGCCCGCAAAGGTGGAGAACGAAGCGTAGGGGCTGTCGCCGTAGCTCGTCGGGCCGAGCGGGAGAAGCTGCCAGTAGTGCTGGCCGGAGCGCTTGAGAAAATCGACAAATTGATAGGCGTTTTTGCCCATGGTGCCGATCCCGTAAGGGGAGGGCAGAGAACTCATCGGCATCAGAACGCCGCAGGATCTTTTCATACAGAAATCTCACCTTTCATCCGAACGATCGGAAAGAAACGATCTCTCCAATGGCCTATATTACCAATTTGCACGGCCAAAGTCAAACAGAAAGCGTACCGTCCGCTTCATAAGGCATATTCGCACGTCGCGAGCGATATATATGTAGTAAAAGAAAGCAAAGGAGGGGAGCGAAATGCTGGGAGAAAGAAGCGGCGAAGCCCTGGCACGCGCGCACACGCTGGAGATGGAAAACCGGGAAAAGATGCGCCTCACGGGCGTGAGCGACGTTTCCGGCTTTGACGAAAACGTCGTCGTCCTGATGACCGATATGGGGGAGCTTTCAATCCGTGGCGAGGCGCTGCACATCGACCGGATCGATCTGGAGGCAGGCATCCTGGAGCTGCGCGGGCGCGTCAATGAGCTGAGCTATGAGGAGCGGACGGTCGGCGGCTCGCTTTGGTCGCGGCTGTTCGGGTAGGGCGTGGGCATGTCGATCGGAGCACAGACGATATCCATTACCGCCGCCGCGCTGGGCGGCCTCGCAGCCGGGCTTCTCTATGACCTGCTGCGGCAGATCCGCGCCGTCGGAGGGCGGACGGCAGGATTTCTCTGCGACCTCTTTTTCTGCCTCTTCTGTACGGCGGAGCTGTTTTTGATCGGTATGCTGTTCTGTGAAGGACGGCTCGGCGTTTGGGAGCCGGCTGGCTTTTTGACGGCTTTCGGACTGTATCTCTTCGGGATCAGCCCCTCGGTGACCCCGGTATTTGGGATTTACAGGGAAAAAATGCTCGTGTTTTTGAAAAAAGTTCGCAAAAACGTGAAATAAATACTTCCATTTTTTCAATTTATATTATATATTAACACATATTGAGAGGGTGTGAACCTACGGGCGATAAAACCACGTCGGAAATCATCCGGATCGTCATTGTGATACTGTTGGTGTATGCGCTTGCGCGCTTCATCACAGTGCGAAATACAATTGAGGAGGCGGAAGCGGCACACCGGGCGCTGTGCTCGGAGGTGCAGAAGCTCCGGGAAGAGACGGACGCGCTTGAGCGCAGGGTCGTCACTCCGCCGGATGAGGAAGAAATCGAAAAGTTGGCGCGCGATCGACTTGGACTTGTGATGCCGAACGAAACGATTTTTGTTTTTACCGAAGAAAACAGCACAAAAAAAGAGGGATAACATGGCATTGGAAATCGGAACTGTCGTTGAGGGCAAGGTCACCAGTATTGCGAAGTTCGGTGCGTTCGTGCTGCTGCCGGGCGGCAAGAGCGGGCTCGTACATATCTCCGAGATCGCAAACGCGTTTGTCTCCGACATCAATGAATTCGTACAGGTCGGACAGAGCGTGAAAGTACGGATCCTGAGCATCAGCGACGACGGCAAAATCAACCTTTCGATCAAACGGGCGGAGGAAACGGCGGCCCAGACGCCGCAGCGTCCCGCACGCCCGTCCTTCCGGCAGGAGAACGAACCCAGACCCCGTCAGACCTCCTCCTCCCCTGTGGGCGAGGTCGCAGAGCGCAGTGACAATCAGGAGTTTGAAGACAAGCTCAAAAAATTCATGCAGGAGTCGGACAGCCGCATCGCGGACAACCGCCTGTATGCCGACCGTCCGCGCCGAGGCAGAAAACATTGACGGAGGATAAACAAAACATGAGCGAGTATCAGGACCTGTACAGACAGAAGCTTACGGACGCCGCATCGATCGCCGCAAGAGTGGAGAGCGGCTGGGTCATCGGAATGGACGCCGCCACGGCGCACACGCCGAAGATCATCAGCGCCCTTGCCGAGCGGGCCAGAAACGATGAGATCCGAAACGTCAAGGTGCAGACGCTGCTTGACGTGTATCCGCTGGAATTCTATGCGGACAAGACGCTGGACGGAAAGCTCAACGGTGTTTCCTGGTTCGCAGGCGGCGGAGCCCGCAAGGCGATCAACGCCGGCTTTGCCGATTTTATTCCCAACTACTATCGCGATATCCCCAAGCTGATCCGCAGCTGCTATGATTATGACGCGTTCTGCGTCGCCGTCTCGCCGATGGACGAGCACGGCTATTTCTCGCTCGGCTGCGTCTCGTCTTACAGCGAGGCGATGATCGAAAAGTCCAGACGCATCTTCCTCGAGGTCAACGACCGCCAGCCCCGCGCCGTGTGCGGGCTGCAGATCCACATCAGCCAGGTCGACGGCATCGTGGAGAACAATATGCCTCTGCCCGTGCTGCCTGCGGCGAACATCGACGAGACCAGCCGCACCATCGGCGGCTATATTGCCGAGATGATCCCGGACGGCGCCTGCATCCAGCTGGGCATCGGCGCGATCCCGGACGCGACCGGCATGGCGCTGAAGGAAAAGCACGATCTCGGCATCCACACCGAGATGTTCACCGACTCGATGGTCGAACTGATTGCCTGCGGCGCGGTCAACAACAGCCGCAAGCAGATCCACCGCGGCGTTTCCGTCACGACCTTTGCCTTCGGCTCGCAGCGGATCTATGATTATATCGACAACAACCCGGCCATCGCGCTGATGCCGGTAGACTATGTCAACGACCCGAACGTCATCTGCCGGAACGACAACATGATCTCGATCAACGCGGCGCTGGAGGTCGACTTCTGGGGGCAGGTCTGTGCCGAGAGCGTCGGTACCAGGCACATGTCCGGCTCCGGCGGGCAGATCGACTATGTCCGCGGCGCGACCCAGTCGAAGGGGGGCAAGAGCTTTATTGCGTTCTCCTCGACGGCGAAGGGCGGCACGATCAGCAAGATCAAATCCACGCTGACGCCCGGCGCGGTCTGCACGACGAGCAAGAACGACGTGGACTATATCGTTACCGAGTACGGCGTGGCGCATCTGCGCGGCGAGAGCCTTGCGAGCCGTACGAAGCAGCTCATCGCGATCGCGCATCCCGATTTCCGCGATCAGCTCACCTTTGAGGCCAGGCAGCGCGGTATTATGATCTGATCACAGACAAGCTCGCGGCAGGGGAGACCCTGCCGCGTTTTTCATACTTGCCAGTTCCGGTGGATAATGCTAAAATAAAAAAGATGTTTCATCGAATCTTAAAGACAACACGGAGGAACACTCTCATGATTGCGATCGGAAGCGACCACGGCGGATTTGCCCTGAAGGCGGAGATCATTGACCATCTGCAAAAGCGCGGCTTTGAGGTAAAAGATTTCGGCACCTATTCCGAGGCGAGCTGTGATTATCCCGTTTATGCCAAGGCTGTGGCGAAGGCTGTCACGGCCGGCGAATGCGAAAAGGGCATTCTGATCTGCGGCACGGGCATCGGCGTTTCCATCACCGCCAACAAGTTCCGCGGCATCCGCGCGGCGCTCTGCGGCGACTGCTTTTCCGCCGAGGCGACACGGCTGCACAACGACGCCAACATCCTCGCGATGGGCGCGCGCGTCACGGGACCCGGTCTCGCGCTTAAGATCGTCGACACCTTCCTGGATACGCCGTTTTCCGGCGATGAGAGACATATCCGCCGCATCTCTATGATAGAGGAGTAAGCTTTCACATGGCAAGAAACGCCGAATTTTATAAAGGCAGCCGGACAAAGAGAACGCATTATTACGTCATCGTCGCTGTGGCGGTGGCGCTTGTGGCGCTGCTCGTCGTCCTGTTTTACAGCATGCAGAAATACGCCGTCATCACCAAGGACGACGTCAAGGTCGTGCTGCCGATCATGGGCGGGGAGGGCGAGATTACCTCTGTGAGCGACAGCGAAGGGGACGACACGCCCGCACTCGAGCACACCAGCGTATCGATCAGCTTTGACCAGCCGGATTACTCCAGCGTCCTGCCGCTTGCCCGCACGGATGTGAAGCCCGTGCGCGCGATCTTTGTGCCGCATGAGAATATCACACTTGAAAAGCTCGAGGAATATGCCGCCCGTCTCCAGACCGGCAACGCGCTGCTCTTCGAAATGAAGCCGCGCAGCGGCAATCTGATGTGGTATTCCAACGCAAAGGCCGCCCTCGATTACGGCCTTTCGGTGCAGACCGAGGTGACCAACTCGATCCAGCGCTACGTCGACATGCTCAAGGAAAAGAATATCTATCTCGTCGCTCAGATCAGCTGCTGCGTGGACGAGCGCTACCCGGCCTACAGCTCGCTCGTCGCGCTCAAGACCGTTTCGGGCATGAACTATTACGACGATATCGGCATGTGGCTCGACCCTTACAGCCAGAAGGTTCGTGATTATGTCGTCGAGATGGCGCGGGAGCTGTATGACATGGGCTTTGACGAGGTCGTGCTGGCCGATCTGCGCCATCCGGTTCCGGATGAGGATCGCGGCGAGGTCGAATTCGTCTACAACGCCGAGATGTCCACCCTGCCGAGCGCGGAGGGCGGCATCAGCGGCTTTGCCATCAGCGTTGCCCAGCAGCTGAGCGACCGCGAAAAGGGCAAGGTCCTGTCCATTTACAGCTATACGCCGGTCTCGCTCGTCAAGGCCGACACCGGAACGGGCCAGAATACGCCCCTGTTTTTCAAGCTGTACGACCGCGTCTATTATCCGACCGACCGCGGAACCTATACCTATAATCTCCAGGACGTGACGCGCAGCATCACCGAGACGGTCGCGGCCTCGCGCTTTGTGCCGGTGGTGCAGAACTATCTGCCCGACAACCCGGACAAGATCTCCTGGGTGCTCATTGACGTGGAAGAGGATTGATCCTTTCATAAAAAAGCGGAAGCCCGTCGGGCTTCCGCTTTTATTATATCTCCAGGATGTATTTTCCCCAGGCGTTGATCACGGTGGTGTCGCCGTGCTGCAAAGTGCGGGGCGCGTCATGGCTGTAATTCATATGGACGTGGCCGTGAACGTGATAGGCCGGGCGCTGCTTATCGATCAGGTCGTTGAAGCATTCAAAACCCCGGTGGGCATAGTCCTGCGCATCGCCCCAGCCGGCTGCCGGAGCATGGGTCAGAAGGATATCAAAGCCGCCGTGGCGCTTGATGTCCAGCCATCGGCGGGAGATACGCCGCTTCATCTGCCGCTCGGTATACTGGTATGCGTTGCGGCTGTATATCGCGCTGCCGCCAAGCCCCAGGATCCGCAGACCCTTGTATTCAACAAGCCTGTCGTCGATACAGTCGCAGCCCTCGGGCGGATTGGTTTCATATCGCAGGTCGTGATTGCCGTGCACATAAAAAACCGGCGCGCGGCCCATGGTGACCAGAAAACTGAGATAATTTGCTTTCAGATCGCCGCAGGAGAGGATGAGATCGATCCCGTCCAGATGACCCGGACGGTAATAATCCCAGAGATACGGATCCTCCTTGTCGGCAAGAAGAAGGATCTTCACAGCTGCACACCGTCCTTTTCCGGCGGGATCGACTCACGGTAGATCCCCTGAAGACGGACGATCGGACGGGCGATCGGCAAGAGCTCGTCATAGGACGGGATCTTGCCGTGCACGCGGTCGCACAGCCAGTCGATGTGCAAGATCTCCTCCGGCGTCAGTGCGCGGCCGCCGTCGTTGATGAGCGTGCCGTCCTGCGCAACGATGTGTCGGCAGAAGGGCGCAATCAGCCCGGAGATAATGCCTCGCTTGAGAATATCGACAAGCTCGGCCATCGAGACGGGGAGCGCCTCGGAGGCGCGGATGTCCACCACGCCGGAGCTCAGTCCCCACCAATAGTTCACAGCCTTTTGTGAGCGGTCGCCCAGTTCTTCCCAGGCGCCGGAAAAGATGCTTTGGATCAGACGGATGTAGAATTCGCCCCAGCTCCAGATGGGGGAAAGAATGGGGGTGAGCGAGCCGTCATTCTCTGCACGGCAGAGACCGTAGGCCTCCTGCAGCTGCGCCTCGGTCGTGACGTCGCGGTTCGCAATCATGTCGCAGCCAAGCCCGCGCAGTTCGCTGATCGCGTCCTGCGATACACAGGTCCAGCGCAGCAGTACCTCGACGTCCGGGTTCGTCAGCGTCGCGCCGAGCGCGAACGCGTTGATCCCGGCGGGGACGCCATAGATGGGACTGGACGCGATATAGCCGATCTTGCCGGTGCGCGTCATCGCGCCGGCGACGGCGCCGGAGATGAATTTGCCCTCGTAGATGCGGCTGTAATAGGTGCGCACACCGGGGAAGGGCATCGAGACCGAGCAGTTTAAGATCTTGCAGTCTGGGTATTTGGCCGCCGCCTTGCGGCAGGAGGCGATCAGCGTGGGCGTCGTGGCAAAGATCACCTGTGCGCCGTCCTCCACAGCGGCGTCAAAGAGCGCATCCGTCCCGCAGCCTTCCGCCGCGGTGTAGACCTGTACGCTGACCTTGTCGCCGAAAAAGTCCTCCATGGCCTGCCGCCCCCGATCGTGGGCATAGACCCAGGGACTCTCTTCCGCGCTGCGGTCGTTGATAAAGGCGACGTTCAGATGCCCGGGGAGCAGGACGTGGTCGATGATCTTGTTGAGGATGCTTTTTCCGGGCTGCTCCGGCTCGGTGCTCACGTCGATGGGGTCCGTCTCTGTCTGCAGACGGGCATCCGGCAGGATCTTCGCGATGGATTCGCCGAGTTCCTTGGCGGACATGCTCTTGAGCTCGGCAATGCTGTACAGCTGCAGCCACAGCAGGAACAGGTCGCAAGAGGAACTCGTCTTTGAGATGCGCCGGGCGGCAAGCGCCCGTTCAAAGGCGGTGAACGCCGCGATAAAGCTGCGCCGTTCGTCCTCGGTCCAGACATGATCGGGCTCATAGCCGAGCGCGGCCTGCAGCTTGCGATACTGTCCCGGACGGCTGAAACGGACGTGATAGAGCTTGCTGAGTGCATAGAATTCCATGAATTCGTAGTAAACGCGGATCTCCTCGTCCTCCGAGAAGAGGGGGACGATGCGCACAACGTTTGCCGCGATCGTGGGGGCGTCAAAGGATTTGAGCACGCTGACGCGCTTGTTGCCCTCCTGCACGTAAAAACGCCCGAGATATTCATAGCAGCGAATCGGATCGCGGATGCCTTCGCTGCTCAAATTAGCTTCGCAAAGCGCGATCCACTTCATGCCGAATTCCGACTCCATCGGCAGCAGCGGCATGAAATTGGCCGCAAAGGCGTTGCGCCGGCCCTGCACCTTGGTGCCGACGATCTGATCCATCGGGATGTTGAGGACGCCGAGCTCCACCCGCCCTGCGGCCAGGTGCTCGTCAAGGATCTCGTCGAGGACCTGCGGATAGGGGTACTGGCCCTTCAAAACGGCCTCACGATAACATTTTTGTCCCGCTTTGAGTGCCGCGGCATAATACTGTTGTGCTTCCGGACTCGGCATGTCGTAACCTCCGATAAGTTGAGTGTGGTCATTATAGTACGGCACAGGGACAAATGCAACCGGGAATCTTGACAAAGCGCGCGCCGGTAACTTATCATGAAGCAAAACGAAAGGGGGGCAGCATATGGACGAGATGTATGCCAGAACAAGGATGCTGCTCGGCAGCGAGGGCATGGCGCGCCTGCGCGAAAGCCGCGTGGCGGTGTTCGGTCTCGGCGGCGTGGGAAGCTATGTCTTCGAAGCGCTCGTGCGCAGCGGCGTCGGCGCGATCGACGTGATCGACAACGACATCGTTTCCGTGAGCAATCTCAACCGCCAGCTGCTTGCGCTTCGCTCGACGGTCGGGATGAAAAAAACCGACGCCGCTGCGGCTCGCGCCGCGGATATCGACCCCGAAACCGTGATCCGCCGCTTTCCGGTCTTCGTCACGGCGGAGAACGCGAAGGACTTTCCCTTTGCCGAATATGATTATATCGTCGACGCCATTGACACCGTCAGCGCAAAGATCGAGCTGATTTTGCGCGCAAAGGAGGCGGGCGTGCCAATCCTCTCGAGCATGGGAACGGGCAACAAGCTCGATCCCTCCCGGCTGCGGATCGCCGACCTCTCCGAGACGCGGTACTGCCATCTCGCGCGCGTGATGCGCAAGGAGCTGCGCCGCCGCGGCATTGAGCACGTCAAGGTCATTTATTCCGAGGAGATCCCGCAGATCCGCGAGGAGGGGAGCGAGACCAAGGGCGCCCAGGGCCGCCCGGCACCGGGCAGCACGGCCTTTGTCCCGCCGGTCGCGGGACTGATGATCGCGGCCGAGGTCGTGCGCGAGCTCGCCGGGATATAACGAAAAACGCTGTACCGAACGGTACAGCGTTTTCTCGTTTGCGAAGAGCTTACTCGATCCCGAGAACCTTGTAATCCTGCGCCTCGACGGCGTTCTTCAGAACGTCGTCCGCAACGGCGGCCGAAAGCGTCACGACGGCGGTGCCGGCAACATGGCTGACCTCGGCGGCGGAAACGGCGTCGAGCGCCTCGAGCGCCTTCTTGACGCGCGCTTCGCAGTGCGGGCACATCATACCCTCGATCTTCATGGTTTTTGTCATGGTTTTTTCCTCCTCTTCACGCTCTGAGAGCGTGTTTTTTCTTTTCTTGTCCCGCGAGGGATCATAGAGCCTGCAGAAATTCAGCCGCAGCGCGTTCGTCACGACGCAGAAGCTCGAAAGGCTCATCGCAGCCGCGCCGATCATCGGGCTGAGCGTCAGACCGAGGCGGGCATAGGCGCCCGCGGCGAGCGGGATGCAGATCACATTGTAGAAAAAGGCCCAGAACAGGTTTTCCTTGATGTTGACGAGCGTCGCGCGGCTGAGACGGATCGCGGCCGGAACATCGAGCATGCGGCTCTTCATCAGCACGACGTCCGCCGCGTCGATCGCGACGTCCGCTCCGGCACCGATCGCGATGCCGATGTCCGCGCGCGTCAGCGCCGGCGCGTCATTGATGCCGTCGCCCACCATGGCGACCTTTCCGCGCTCACGCAGCGAGCGGATGACGTTCTCCTTGCCCTCGGGCAGCACGCCGGAAATCACCTCGTCGGCGTCCACCTGCGCGCCGATCGCGTCGGCGGTGCGGGCATTGTCACCGGTTAACATAACAACATGAATCCCCATACCCTTGAGCTGGCGCACGGCCTCGACGGCGTCTTCCTTGACGGTGTCTGCCACGGCGATGAGACCGAGCAGGTGCTCGCCTTTTGCAAAGAGCAGCGGCGTCTTGCCTTTCTCCGCGAGCGCATCCGCCCGGGCGCGCAGCGCGTCGGAAACGGGAAGCAGGGAAGAGATATACTTCAAGCTGCCGCCGAGCAGCGTCTCGCCGTTCATCACAGCGCGCAGACCATTGCCGGGCAGCGCGGTAAAATCGCTGACGGGGAGCGGCTCGATCCCGGCGGCCTCACCGCGGGCGGTGATGGCTTTGGCGAGCGGATGCTCACTTTTCTGCTCAAGGGAGAGAGCGCAGAGGAAAAGCTCCTCCTCACCGACGCCCTCGGCCGGGACGAGATCGGTCACGACAGGCTCGCCGTTCGTAACGGTACCGGTCTTGTCGAGCACGACGATCTGCGCCTTTCCGGCTTCCTCAAGCGAAACGGCTGTTTTGAAGAGAATGCCGTTTTTCGCGCCGAGGCCGTTGCCGACCATGATCGCGACGGGCGTGGCGAGGCCTAGCGCGCAGGGACAGCTGATGACGAGCACCGCGATGCCGCGGGAGAGCGCATAGGCGAAATCTTTTCCGAGCAGCAGCCAGATCACAAACGTGACGAGCGCAACGCCGATCACAGCCGGTACGAACACGCCCGAGACCTTGTCGGCCAGCTTTGCGATCGGCGCCTTGGTCGCGGCTGCGTCGCTGACCATTTTGATGATCTGGCTGAGCGTCGTATCCTCGCCGACGCGCGTCGCCTCGCAGCGGATAAAGCCGGACTGGTTGACGGTGGCGGCGCTGACGCGGTCGCCCGCGGCCTTGTCCACGGGGATGCTCTCGCCCGTGAGCGCGGCTTCGTTCACCGAGCTCTCACCGTCGAGCACCACGCCGTCCACGGGGATACTCTCGCCGGGACGGACGACGAAAACGTCGCCCTTTTGCACCTCCTCGATCGGAACGGTCTGTTCCTTTCCGCCGCGCTCGACACAGGCGGTCTGCGGCGCGAGGCGCATCAGAGACTTGAGGGCGTCGGTCGTTTTGCCCTTCGAGCGCGCCTCAAGCATCTTGCCGACCGTGATGAGCGTGACGATCATCGCGGCGGATTCAAAATACAGATTGTGCATCAGCGCGTGGGCGCGCTCGCCGTCGCCGTGCTGCACGGCCGCGGTCATCGCAAAGAGCGAAAAGACGCTGTATAAAAATGAGACGCCGGAGCCGAGCGCGACGAGCGTGTCCATGTTCGGCGCGCGGTGGATCAGCCCGCGAAAGCCGCTTATAAAAAACTTCTGGTTGATGACCATGACGATCGCCGCGAGCAGCAGCTCGGCAAGGCCGATCGCAACATGATTCCCCTCGAAGAAGTCGGGCAGGGGAAAGCCCCACATCGTGTGCCCCATCGAGATATACATCAGGACGAGCAGAAAGCCGAGCGAGCTTATGAGCCGCCGCTTCAAAACCGGGGTCTCCCGGTCGCGCAGCGAATCCTCGTCCGCAGCGTGGGAGGAGCGCTTTTCCGCTCCCTTGCGCGAGGCGCCGTAGCCCGCGGCCTCGACGGCGGCGATGATCGCCTCGGGGGAGGCGCTGCCCTCGACGCCCATGGAGTTGGTCAGCAGGCTGACCGAGCAGGCGCTGACGCCCTCCACGGCCGAGACGGCCTTTTCCACGCGCGCGCTGCAGGCCGCGCAGCTCATGCCTGTTACGTTATATTGTTCCATTTCTTGCTTCCTTTATTTCATCAGCTTTTGCATCGTCGCGACGAGCTCGTCGACGACCTCGTCCTTGCCCGCCAGCAGATCGCGCTTGACACAGCCGCGGATATGACAGGCAAGGAGCTCTTTGTTAAAGGCGTTGATCGCAGCATTGACCGCCGCGGACTGGACGAGCACGTCGTTGCAGTAGGCGTCATTCTCGATCATGGCTTCGATCCCGCGGACCTGGCCCTCGATACGGCGCAGCCGGTTGAGCAGCTTCTTTTTCAGTTCCTCGTCGCGCACGGTCGATTTCGCGCAGGCGGGGCAGCTTGCCGTTGTAGCCATCATTTCACCTCCGATACCCTTTAGGGGTATTTTTACTATATACCCCCAAGGGGTATTTGTCAAGCAAGAGAAACAGCCCTGCCGGGCAGGGCTGTTCATGTCGGATTTAATCTGCTGCGTCAATGTCGGGAACGATATGGATCGTGTAATCGGGAAAGGCGCTTTGCACCTCGCCGTACAGCGTGGCGAGCCCCTCCTCGGGCTTGATGTCAAAGCTCATCACGACGTCAAAGCGCAGTGTCTTTGCCGCCGTGTCGGCGTGAAAGCCGTGGAGCTGCAGCGCCCAGTCGTGTGACAGCACGAGATTCATTACCCGGTTGCGGATGGCCGCGGCCTCGTTGTCCTTGGTATTGAAGGCGTATACGCCCACGCCCGTGACGATCACGCCGGTCGCCTTGTAGACGCGCGCCTGGATGCGGCGCGTGAGGACGTCGACCTGGTCGACGGTCATAACGTCGGGCAGCTCGACGTGCAGCGAGCAGGTGTTCTTGTTCGGGCCGTAGTTATTCACGATGATGTCGTACACGCCGCGGACCTCGTCCTCCTCCAGCACGCTCGAACGGATCTTGCCGGTCAGCTCGGCGTCGGCGCGCTTGCCGAGAATATCGTCGAGCGTTTCGGTGATCATCTCGATGCCGGACTTGATGATAAAGCCGGAGATCACCGCGCCGACCCAGGCCTCGAGCGAAACGCCGAAGACAAGGTAGATGATGGCCGAGAGCAGCACAGAGGCGGAGAGCACGGCGTCAAAGCTGGCGTCGGCGCCGGAGGCCTCGAGTGCGGCGGAGTTAGCCTTTTTGCCCTGGGCCTTGACATAGCGGCCGAGCAGAAGCTTCACGACCACGGCGACGGCGATGATGACGAGCGAGACGACCGAGTAGTCCGCCGTTTCGGGGTGGATGATTTTTTTGACCGACTCGACAAGCGAGGTCGCGCCGGCGTACAGCACGATCGCGGCGACGACGAGCGCGGTGAGGTATTCGATCCGGCCGTAGCCGAGCGGGTGCTTTTTGCCGGGCAGCTTAGCCGAGAGCTTGGTGCCGATGATCGTGATCAGCGACGAGAGCGCGTCGGAGAGGTTGTTCACCGCGTCGAGCACGACGGCGATCGAATGGGAAAGCAGACCGATCGCGGCCTTGAACGCGGCGAGAAAGACGTTCGTGATGATGCCGATGATGCTGGTACGCACGATCAGACGGTCGCGGTCGACCATCACGGCGGTGATCTCTTCGTTTTCTAACTGGTTTATTTTTTTCACGCTTTTTGCTCCTTTCGGGGAAGGGGAGAGATCAGAACTCGGTCCCCTCGAGCCTCTTGCAGGCGGTCAGCTTGTCATAGGTCGGAAGCATGGGCATGGCGGCCATCACGCCGCCCTCGAGCTTGAACACGCCGCCGAGGATGCCGAGCTTGGGGTCGAGCCGGCCCTGGCAGACGGAGACGTAGCTCTTGTAATCGCCGAAGCAGCGGAACGTCGCGTCGGGAACGGTGTCCTCGCCCTCGCCGCGGGTGATGCTGGTGATCATCGTCTTTTCGACCACGTATTTGATCCACTTTGTGTTGCCGGGGACGCCCCAGACATTGCGATAGACCTCGACAAGCTGGGTGTTCAGGCTGCCGGGGACGGAAAAGACCTCGGCGATCTTCTTCTGGTGCAGTTCATACCATTCGTCGTCCAAAAATTTCATCATCCGCTGCTCCTTCGTTGTGTTTTTATGGCTGCTGTCAGTATAACATAGCCGGCCGTCAAAGAAAAGAACTTTTCAAGCCGCAGCCTGAGGGCAAACAGAATCGGCCTTTTCATATCATAAACGAAGAGCCCGGCTTCATTTTCTCAGCCATCCCAATCCAAATGCTGTCCACAACGGTCGCAATAGGACTGGTATTCCCTGTCCAACGGAACTCGACACCGGGGACACAGATACCCGTGACTGCCCCGTTCCTGAACCTTCATGGAGATACGATAGGCAGCCGCGCTTAACAGACATGTGCATAATTGCCAAATAATCAGGTCGGTCTCCCTGTCGGACATATAAGGCAGCAGAAGCTTTATACTTTTAATGGTTTTATTTACATATTCAGGTTTGACAGCGGACAGTTCATCTTTCGCACGATGGATTTCAGCCAAACGAGGATTGTGGCCAAGCGCATAAGCAATACACCACATGACGTTTTCTATTTGAGACATGATATCAGCTCCTTTATTTCAAATAATACAAGAAGCTGTATGCAATGTGAAGTTTTTCAAACGAGAGGGGAGATGTACGTTTTTTCAGAGGAAGGTGAGGGCTGACGTGCACCGGCGCGTTATCTACTCTCGCTCCAGCGTTCGCTTCTCACCCATCCTTTATGACAAACAAAAGCACCGCCAACAAGGCGGTGCTTTTGTTTGTGGTGGAGATGGGGAGAATCGAACTCCCGTCCGAAAGCGCTTCCTCAGGAACTTCTCCGGGCGCAGACGGTTATTTACATTCCCTTATCCGCGCGCAAGCCGTCATGCTCGCGGACTTGGTAGCTTCATGATGCATGGCACGCTCAAAGCTTTGCGTACTCACGGTCCCCACTCATCGACGCCTCTGTCCGGGCCGTGGGCCTCCCGGGAGAGACGCTCGCGCGATTACGCAGCGAGAAGAACAGTGTTGTCGTTGTTCTTTAATTTATAAGTTGCCCGTTTTATGGATGCCAGGCGCATCCGCCCGCTATTCCTGCCTCCGCACCCCCGTCGAAACCAGTACATCCCCTTGCGTCAGAATGGATCCGATAGGTCAGGTTTCCGCGCGGGGCGCGAAAACCACGACCGGCGAATCCATTCTTCCTTCCAAAATCGAACCCGCTTCGCTGGGCTTCGATTTTGAAAAAAGAACAACGTTACAGGTTTTCCTCTCAAAAACGAAAGGCAAGCTTTCGTTTTTGTTAAGAACAACGTTGATGTTCTTCCTTCCAAAATCGAACCCGCTTCGCTGGGCTTCGATTTTGAAAAAAGAACAACGTTACAGGTTTTCCTCTCGAAAACGAAAGGCAAGCTTTCGTTTTTGTTAAGAACAACGATGGAAGAGATACTTTCTAACCAGGTGCTAGAAACTAAAAACTAGAAACCAGAAACTAAAAATGCCTCAGCATTTTTCCGGCTCGGGATACTCGACGCCGAAGGTCTCGACCGTGACCTTTTTCATGACCTGGGGGACACGGGGCCGGTCGTTGTAATCGGTGCGGGTGTTCGCGATCTTGTCGACGACGTCCAGCCCCTCGGTGATCTTGCCGAAGGCGGCATACTGGCCGTCGAGATGGGGAGAATCCTCGTGCATGATGAAGAACTGGCTTCCGGCGGAGTTGGGCGCCATCGTGCGCGCCATGGACAGAACGCCGCGGCTGTGCTTGAGGTCGTTCTTGAAGCCGTTCGCGGTAAACTCGCCGCGGATGGAGTAGCCCGGGCCGCCGATGCCCTTGCCCTCGGGGTCGCCGCCCTGGATCATAAAGCCGGAGATGACGCGGTGGAAGATCACGCCGTCATAAAAGCCCTTTTTGCACAGGGAAACAAAGTTGTTGACCGTGTTGGGCGCGATCTCGGGATAGAGCTCCGCCTTCATGACGTCCCCGTTTTCCATCTCGATGGTAACGATAGGATTGCTCATAATCTATGGTTCCTTTCTTTAATCTGCGTTTTTCATCGCGCGCTCGATGTCGCGCTTCGACTGGCGCTCGGCCTCACTGTCGCGCTTGTCATGGAGCTTTTTGCCCTTGCACAGCCCCAGATCGACCTTCACGCGGCTGTCCTTGAAATACAGCCCCAGCGGGATGAGCGCGACGCCGTCCTGCATGACGCGGGCGTTGAGACGGTTGATCTCACGCTTATGCATCAGAAGGCGGCGCGGCCGCACCGGGTCGCGGTTGAAGATATTGCCGTGCTCATAGGGAGAGATGTGCATCCCGCGGACGAACAGCTCGCCGTTTTTGACTGTGCAGTAGGAGTCCTTGAGATTGGCCCCGCCGGCGCGGATGGATTTGACCTCGGTCCCGCAAAGCTCGATCCCGGCCTCATAGCGCTCGAGCACGAAATATTCATGATAAGCTTTGCGATTGGAGGTGATCTCCTTTACGCCTTTCTGCTTGGCAGCCATGTTTCTCACATCCTCCGGGCTATCTTAACACATCGAAAGGGAAAATAAAAGCATATTTTATGAACAGGGGAGCGGCGGCCGACAGTGCGGCGTTGCCGAATTGTAAGGAAATGTGACGGAAGCGAAACGAATTGAACGCCAAATTGTTTTGAATCAACAGATTTTTTTCGATTTTTCCGCGTTTTTGCAGCAGATAAGTATGGAAATCGCAAGTGCGATGTGCTATACTGATCATGCGATATTATGTAAATTATTTTCGTTATGTATGGGAGGAATGCCCCATGGAATGCATCGAAAAGCGCATTGACGGCGAAGTGAAATACAGCGGTATCATCGTAAAGGTCAGACTGGACCGCGCGGAGCTGGAAAACGGCAAGATCGTCCGGCGCGAGGTCGTAGAGCACCCCGGCGGCGTCGGGATCCTTCCGATCGATGACGAGGGGAACTGCTACATGGTGCGCCAGTTCCGCTATCCCTTCTCCCGCCAGCTGCTGGAGATCCCGGCGGGCAAGCTGGAATACGGGGAAGAGCCGCTTTCGTGCGCGGTGCGCGAGCTGTCCGAGGAGACCGGCTTTGAGGCCGAGGAGCTCATCCCGCTCGGCGCGTGCTACACTTCTCCCGGCTTTTCGAGCGAGGTGCTGCATCTCTATCTGGCCCGCGGCCTTCACGCGGGGAAGGCGCATCTCGACGAGGACGAATTCCTCAACGTCGAGAAGCACAGCCTCGAGGAGCTGCTTGAAATGGCGGACCGCCGGGAGCTGCCCGACGCCAAGACGGTGATCGCGATCCTGAAGGCCGAGAGACTGCTGAGAAGCAAAGAATAACACAAGATTTAGAATTTTATCGGGATACCACCACAAAATAGTTGCCTTTTGACAAGGTGTATGATAGAATCAACAATCGGGCGAAAGCCCGAATGACGGAAAGGTGCAATCACGTGGAAAAGTATGTTATCAACGGCGGCGCGACACTGCGCGGCGAAGTGGAGATCAGCGGGGCGAAAAACGCCGCTGTCGCGATCATCCCCGCGGCGCTTCTGGTCGACGGCGTCTGCCGGATCGAAAATATTCCCCAGATCAGCGATGCCGATATGCTGCTGACGATCCTCAGCCACCTCGGCGCTCAGGTTCGCTTTATCAACAAAACGACCATCGAGATCGACTGCACGAGCGTTCGCTGTGTCGACGCGCCTTTCGATCTGACGCGCAAGATCCGCGCGTCGTATTACCTCATCGGCGCGATGCTCGGCCGCTTCGGCCGCGCCAAGACCACGATGCCCGGCGGCTGCAACTTCGGCGTCCGTCCGATCGAGCAGCACATCAAGGGCATGACGGCGCTCGGCGCCGACATCGACGTGCGCAACGGCTTTGTCTATGCCGAGACGCCTGACGGCAAGCTGCACGGCGCGCGCATCTATCTTGACAAGGTCTCCGTCGGCGCGACGATGAACATCATCCTCGCCGCAACGCTGGCGCACGGCCGTACCATCATCGAAAACGCCGCGCGCGAGCCGCATATCGTTGATCTCGCGAACTTCCTCAACTCCATGGGCGCGGATATCCGCGGCGCCGGTACCGACACGGTCAAGGTCAACGGCGTGGAAAAGCTGCACGGCGGCTCTTACACCATCATTCCCGACCAGATCGAGGCCGGCACCTATATGGTCGCCGCCGCCGCGACGGGCGGAGAGGTGCTGATCCGCAACGTGATCCCCAAGCATCTTGAGTGCATCAGCGCCAAGCTGCGCGAGACCGGCACCATCATCCAGGAAAACGAGGACTCGGTCTTTGTCAGAGGTGCGAAGCATCTGCGCCGCGCCAACGTCAAGACGCTGCCCTATCCCGGCTTCCCGACCGATATGCAGCCCCAGATGGGAACGCTGCTGTGCCTGGCGAACGGCACCTCCGTAATCACCGAGGGCATCTATGACAACCGATTCAAATACGTCAACGAGCTGCGCAAGATGGGCGCCGAGATCCAGGTGGACGGCCGTGTCGCCGTCATCGAGGGCGGCCACGAGCTCAGCGGCGCGATGGTGCAGGCCTGCGACCTGCGCGCCGGCGCAGCGATGGTCATCGCCGGGCTCTGCGCCAAGGGCACGACGACGATCGAGGACGTGCACTATATCGAACGCGGCTATGAAAACTTTGTCGGCAAGCTCCGCGCGCTCGGCGCGGACATCTCCGTCGTGGATTTCCCGGACGACGACGGGGGAGAAAAGATCATCTCCGTAAGCTGATGCGTCTTACGGTTTTTGCCAGCGGTTCGAGCGGAAATTGTCTGCTGCTCTCGGGCGGCAGAACCAATATATTGATCGACGCCGGGATCTCAACACGCAGAATCGCCGCCTTGCTCGGCGAGTGCTGCCTTACATTACAGGATATCGGCGGAGTGCTCATCAGCCATGAGCACTCCGATCATATTTACGGGCTGAAAACACTGGTCAAGCGCAGCACGTGCCCGATCTATGCGCCGCGCACCGTCGCCTCGCGCCTGCGCGGGATGCTGCCGGAGCTTGACGAGCGGCTGGAGGTCATCCCGGTGGGGGAGGACTTTTCGATCGCCGCTCTTTCCGTGCGCGCCTTCCATACGCCGCACGACACGCCCGAGAGCGTGGGCTACCGCGTCAGCTGCGGGGGCGTGTTCGCCATCGCGACGGACATGGGCTGCGTGACGGATGAGGTCCGCGAGAATCTGCGCGGCGCCGATACGGTGCTGATCGAATCGAATCACGATGAGGAAATGCTGCGCTTCGGCCCGTATCCGCCGATGCTCAAACGCCGGATCCTGTCGGATCACGGGCATCTTTCGAACGAAAACTGCGCCGCGCTGGCGCGGGAGCTGGCCGAGAGCGGGACGAGGACGATCATCCTCGGGCACCTCAGCCGCCAGAACAACACGCCGTCGACGGCGATGCGCGCGGCCGAGGCCGCGCTTGCCGGGACAGGAACGGAAATTTTCTGCGCGCCGGAGCTGGGCTGCCTGTCGCTGAAGGTGGAGGAAGCATGCTTGGAATCAAGCTGATCTGCGTCGGAAAGATGCGGGAGAAATATTATATCGAGGCCTTTGAGGAATACCGCAAGAGGCTTGGCGCGTATTGTCGGCTCGAATGCGTGGAGCTTGCCGAGCAGCGTCTTTCGGACAATCCGTCGTCCGGGGAGATCGCCGCGGCGCTCGAGCGCGAGGGCGCGGAGATCCTGCGCAATATCCCCGCCGACGCCTTTTGCGTTGCGCTCTGCGTTGAGGGGAAGGAGAGGAGCAGCGAGGATTTCGCCGCCCTTTTCCGCGAACGGGAGCTTTCGGGAAAACCGAAGCTGTGCTTTCTTGTCGGCGGCTCGTACGGCATGAGCGAGACGGTGAAGGGCCGGGCCGATCTGAAGCTGAGCATGTCGAAAATGACCTTTCCGCACCATCTGGCGCGCGTGATGCTCGCAGAGCAGATTTATCGCGCGTTCAAGATCGGCGAAGGGTCCCGGTATCATAAATGACAGGAGCGGTGCTATGAAAAAAGAAGAATGGGGCCGGTCGGGCGCGGGGCTCGTCTCCGACCGCTGGCCGAAGGACGAGGCAGGCCGCGCGGAGGAGAGCGCTTTTCTCTGCACGCGCAGCAACACGGACATGAGCGATGAACTGACGGTCAACATGCTGGAGGCGTATGGCATTCCCTGCGTGCGCGACTATCCCGGCAACGGCAGCTTCGGCCGCGTGATCATGGGCGCAAGCGGAACAGGGGTTGACATTTTCGTTCCGAAGAGTATGCTTGAGACAGCACAAAAGCTGATAGAAGGAGTAGAAAACGATGAGGAATTATAAAGAAGAGTACCAGCGCTGGCTGGACAGCCCTGCCCTCACCGAAGAGGAATGGAAAGAACTGAACGACATCGCTGACGACGAGAAAGAGATCGAAAGCCGCTTCTTTGCCCCGCTCGAGTTCGGCACGGCCGGTCTGCGCGGCACGATGAAGGTCGGCCTTCATCATATGAATATCCATGTCATCCGCCACGCCACCCAGGCCTTCGCCAACGTCATCTGCGCCGAGGGCGAGGAGGCGATGGCCAAGGGCGTCGCCATCGACCACGACTGCCGTCTCAACGGCCGCGACTTCGCGGTGGAGGCGGCCTGCGTCATGGCGGCCAACGGCATCCACGTTCGCCTGTTCGACGCGCTGCGCCCCACGCCGGAGCTGAGCTTCGCCGTGATCCACTACGGCTGCACCGCCGGCATCAACGTGACGGCCAGCCATAACCCCAAGGAATACAACGGCTATAAGGTCTACTGGTCCGACGGCGCCCAGCTGCCGCCCCAGCACGCCGACGCCGTCGCGCGCGAGATGGAGCGGATCGACATCTTCACGGGCTTTAAGACCTGCAATTTCGACGAGGCCGTCGCCGACGGACGCATCGAGATCATGGGCGAGGAGACAGATGAGGCCTTCCTTGCCGAGGTCATGAAGATGGCCATTGACAAGAAGACCGTCGCCGAGGTCGCAGATGATTTCCGCATCGTCTTCACGCCGTTCCACGGCTGCGGCTACAAGCTCGTGCCGGAGGCGCTGCGCAGACTCGGCATCAAACACCTCTACCCGGTGGAGGAGCAGATGGTCATCGACGGCAGCTTCCCGACTGTCGTCAGCCCCAACCCCGAAAATCCCGAGGGCTTTTATCTGGCCGTCGACCTCGCCAAAAAGGTCGGCAGCGACCTGATCATCGGCACCGACCCCGACTCGGACCGCATCGGCACGATGGTGCGCCGCGGCGACGAGTATGTGACCATCACGGGCAACCAGATGGGCGTGCTGCTGCTGGACTATATCATCAACGCCCGCCGCGAGACCGGCACGCTGCCGGAGAACGCCGGCGCGCTGTCGAGCATCGTTTCCACCTCGATGGCCCGCGTCGTCGCCGAGCAGAACGGCGTCCACTTTGAGGACACCTTTACCGGCTTCAAGTTCATGGCCGAGCGTGTCGCCGCCTGGGAAAAGGCGAACAGCTATAAGTATATCTTCGCCTTTGAAGAGAGCTATGGCTATATGGTCGGCGATTTCGTGCGCGACAAGGACGCGGTCACGGCGTCGCTGCTCGTCGCCGAGATGGCCGCTCACTATTACAAGAAGGGCATGACGCTCTACGACGCGATGGAATCGCTGTATGAGAAGTACGGCTATTTCAAGGAAAAGACGCTCAACCTCGTGATGCCCGGCCTCGACGGCCTGCAGAAGATGAAGAAGCTGATGGACACGCTGCGCAGCGAGCCGCCCAAGGAGATCGGCGGGACCGAGATCGCCCGTCTGCGCGACTATCTCGACGGCAGCATCTACGTTTCCGGTCTCGGTAAGGTCGGCAAGACGCCGTTCGAGGGCTCGAACGTGCTGTACTTCGAGCTTGCCGACGGCAGCAGCTTCATCGTCCGTCCCTCCGGCACCGAGCCGAAGATCAAGGTCTACATCCTCTGCCGCGGCGAGAGCCACGAGGCCTGCGACGAGCATGTTGCCCGCTATGTCGAATTTGCGGAGGGTCTGAGCAAATGATCCTCTGGCAGCTTTTTGTCTCGTTTGCCAGGGTGGGCGTGCTCACCTTCGGCGGCGGCTATGCGATGATCCCCATGCTCGAGCGGGAGATCGTCGACCGCCGCGGCTGGGCGACAAGCGAAGAGCTGATGGACTATTACGCCGTGGGTCAATGTACCCCCGGCGTAATTGCCGTTAATACGGCAACCTTCATCGGCTATAAAACAGCGGGGAACCTGGGCGGCATCGTGGCGACGCTCGGCGTTGTGTTCCCCTCGCTTCTCATTATCACTGTCATCGCCGGGATCATCCAGAACTTCTCCGACATCCCGGCCGTCAAAAGCGCCTTTGCCGGCATCCGCGTGTGCGTGTGCGTGCTGATCTTCAATTCCGTGGTCAAGCTGTGGAAGGGCGCGGTCAAGGACAAGGCAACGCTCGTCCTGTGCCTGCTGGTGTTCGGACTGAGCGTGTTCTTCCCGATCTCGCCGATCGTATTCGTCGTGTTTTGCGCGGCGGCGGGCATCCTCTTCACCAGAATGGGGGTGCGCGGGAAATGAAGCTTTTGCTCACGCTCTTCTTTGAATTTTTCAAGACCGGTCTTTTCGCCGTCGGCGGGGGAATGGCGACGCTGCCCTTCCTCTATGACATGTCCGCGCGGCATCCCGACTGGTTCTCGACCGCACAGCTGGCGGACATGGTCGCCGTCTCGGAATCGACGCCCGGACCGATCGGGGTCAACATGGCCACCTACGTCGGCTTTGAGACCGGAGGGATCGCCGGCGCCGTGATCGCGACGCTTGGGCTCGTAACCCCTTCGATCATCGTGATTCTGATCGTTGCACGTATGCTGAAGGCCTTTCGCGGCAACAAGACGGTCGACGCCGTCTTTTACGGGCTGCGCCCCTGTTCGGTTGGCCTGATTGCGGCGGCGGGAATCCTTGTCGTCAAGATCGCGCTCTTCCGCTGGGATTACGTGGGCCCAAACGAGGACTGGTGGAGGTTCTTCTTCAATTGGAAAGCGCTGATCCTTGCCGCTGCGCTGCTCGTTCTCACGCGCTTTATCAAGGCGACAAAAAAACTGCATCCGGTCATTTTTATCCTCGCCTCCGCCGCTGCCGGCGTGCTGTTCTCTTTCTGACAGACTCAAAAAAATCTCTTCCGAGAAGGAAGAGATTTTTTGTTGCGGTGAGAAAAAAACCATGCTATGATGGATAAAAGGAAAAAAGCAGCCTTTTTGACGATAGAAAGGAGATAAATATGCCTTTTTGTGTACAGTGCGGAGCGCAGCTTGAAGAGAACGCGAGATTCTGCACGAACTGCGGCGCAAGACAGCCGGACCTCCCGACGGGAGCGGCCGCGCCGGAAGAACCGCTTGTTTCCTATCCCGCTGCCAATAATACGAACGCATACAGCGCACAGCCTGCGGGGCAGAGCGCGCCGAGCTATGACCCGACGGTCTACAGCCCGCTTGCCAAGCCTGAGAAGAAAAAGGGCGGCAGGATCCTCGCGCTTGTGATCCTTGCGCTCGTCGCGCTTGCTGCGATCATCTATATCTTTGCCGGAAAGAGCGGCGGAAAAACCTCGGCCGACAGCGCCGATCTCGGACTCTATGTTGCCCGGACCGGGGAAATGAACGGTCTGAGCATCAACATCGACAACCTGTGGGACGATGGTTTTACCATTGAACTCAAGGACAAGGGTAAAGCGGCGATCAACATCGACGGCGAAAAGGGCAGCGCAAAATGGACGCTTGACGGCGACAGATTCACGATCAAGGGCTCCGGCCTCGACTGCAGCGGTACGCTTTCAGGAGACATTCTGACGCTTGAGAATGCGATGGACAGCGGCGTGACAATCACCTTTACCAAGGACGGTGCGGCGCTTCCCTCTGCTTCCGCTCCGGCCGCTGCGGCGCCGGACGTGCAGGAGCCGTCTGTACCGCCTGTAACCGCGGCGGATGACGGCGTCCTTGGCGTGTATTATGCCGACAAGGCCGTTGCCTATGGCTTGGACGTCTCCATTTCCACCATGTGGGAAAACGGTTTTTCGCTCGAACTGCAGGAGGGCGGCAAATGCGTTGCCGTGGTCAACGGCAGCTCCGGCGAGGGTACCTGGAAGCTTGACGGAGAGACCTTTACGCTTACCAAAGACGGGATCGACATGACCGGGACGCTTTCCGGCGGCGTGCTCTTCCTTGAAAATATCCTGGATACCGGCGTCGACCTCTACTTTACCAAGGACGGCTCCATGATCCCGGCCGAAACGCCGGCCAATGCTGACAGTGTCTGGGCAGGCGATTATTACGGATGGTGGGCAGTACTCGATCCGACAGGTGAATTTGTCGCTGAGGACGATTCCATCCTTCCCGCATGGGATGTCTGCGCTTCCATCACCGATTACGGAGATGGAACGGGGTATCTTATCATCTGGGACGAAGACAATGATATGGTTGTAAAAGCTGGAGTTACGTTTGCGAGCGGCCTGACAGAGAAGGGAACAATGGCTTGCCGAAACGGCAATTTTTGGGACAGCGAGCTGAAAGAAGGAGAATGGGTCGTTGAGCCCGCCGACAGCATGGTAAGCGAATTTGCTGACATGCTGTGCATCGACGGAAAATATATCGATCCCGAGAACGCAGAAAACAGCTTTGAATACATGATCTTCCTGCGCCCCTGGGGCATGCGCTGGGATGACGTCGCTGCGGCGGATACGACGTATATGATCTGCGACGATATGACACCGATCGAGTACACAAACTGGTATCTCCCGCTGATCGAGGCGGGCGAGCCGATGCCCGACAGCTTTGAAGGCCTTTACTGAGAAAAGAAATCATAACGCATTCGCGTCCCGCGGACTCTTCCGCGGGACGCGTTTTGATTTCGCCCTGCCCGCGGCTTGCAATCCGGTCGCAAGGAGGGTAGAATGAAGCAAGCTGAAAAGAAGGGGAAAACGCCATGCGGAATTTCAAGCTCACGCTCTGCTATGACGGCGGCCGTTACGACGGCTGGCAGCGGCAGGGCAACAGCGACAACACCATACAGGGCAAGCTCGAAGTGCTGCTGACGCGGCTGCTTTCCCAAAGCGTCGAGGTCGCGGGCTCCGGGCGGACGGACGCGGGCGTGCACGCACTGGGACAGGTCTGCTCATTTCGCGCCGAGACGGAGCTTACCTGTGCCGAGCTGCTGCGCGAGATCCGCCGCTATCTGCCGGAGGATATCGGCGCGCTTTCGCTCGAGGAGGCCGAGCCGCGCTTTCATGCGCGCCTTAGCTGCCGGGAAAAGACCTATGTCTATCGGATCTGGAACAGCGAAGAGCCCAATGTGTTCGAGCGCCGCTGGATGGTTTCCGTTCCCGGAAGGCTTGATCTCGATGCGATGCGCACCGCGGCGGCACAGCTTGTCGGCGAGCATGATTTCACGACCTTCTGCGCCAATCGGCATATGAAAAAGACCGCGGTGAGGAATCTCAAGCGCATTGACATCGCCCGCAGCGGCGGCGAGATCCGCATTTCTCTTACCGGCGACGGCTTTTTGTACCACATGGTGCGCATCATCGTCGGCACCCTGCTGGAGGTGGGCGAGGGAAAGCGGGAGGCCTCGGAAATCTCCGCCGCGCTCGAGGCCTGCGACAGAATGGAGGCCGGCCCCACGGCGCCCGCGCAGGGGCTTACGCTGTGGCAGGTGAAGTATTGATCGAAGCGGATAGAAAACAGGGGAAAAATCGTTAATTCTTGTATACTATTTTTATTGACATCCCTGTCGAATGCTGTTAAAATTTTTGCGTCTCAATTGGATAGCGGGTTTATCCGAAGCAAGATAACGACCGCCGAGCCCTTGAAAAAAGGGGGAGGCCAAGGCCACACGGACAGCCGGGTCGAATGCCGAGTATCCGCGGAAGGCGGCGGCAACTTCTGTTGCCTTATTGATTGAGTTAAAAGCTCAAGTTTTATAAGTTGGTTACTATAAACCGGTATACACGCAAGCGGTATACAAAACTTGTGAAATGGTCAATAAGAGTAGTAAAAGGTATCTTTGCTTACAAGCTCTTCAAACCAATCGGGACTGGAAAAGCCTTTCTTTGTGAAGGACAAAACAGTTTTTTCAAGTGACGTATGCCGGGCATACGTCATTTTTTGTTTTCAGGGGGTTGCGGCCAATGAAGAAGATCGTGGAGCTCAAGGGCGTTTCCAAGTCCTTTGACGGCGAACTGGTGCTGGATCATATTGATCTGGATATCTATGATAACGAGTTTTTAACGCTCCTCGGCCCTTCGGGCTGCGGCAAGACGACCACGCTGCGCATCATCGGCGGCTTTGAAACGGCCGACGAGGGCGAGGTCATCTTCATGGGCGAGGAGATCTCCTCCGTTCCGCCCCACAAGCGCAACGTCAACACGGTATTCCAGCGCTATGCGCTCTTCCCGCATCTGAACGTCTTTGAAAACGTCGCCTTCCCGCTGCGCGAGAAGAAGGTGCCGAAGGCCGAGATCGAGCAGCGCGTGAACGAAATGCTCGCGCTCGTGGCGCTCAAGGGCTTTGAAAAGCGCAGCGTGACCAGCCTATCCGGCGGACAGCAGCAGCGCGTTGCGATCGCCCGCGCGCTGGTCGGACGGCCGAAGGTGCTGCTGCTCGACGAGCCGCTGGCCGCGCTCGACCTCAAGCTGCGCAAGGATATGCAGCAGGAACTGAAGAACATCCAGAAGGCGACCGGGATCACCTTTATCTTTGTCACGCACGACCAGGAGGAAGCGCTGAGCATGTCCGACACGGTCGTCGTCATGAGCGAGGGCCGCATCCAGCAGATCGGCACCCCGATCGATATTTATAACGAGCCGAAAAACGCCTTTGTGGCCGACTTCATCGGCGAGAGCAACATCGTCGACGGCATCATGCTGCGCGACCGGCGCGTCAGCTTTTCCGGCCACGTGTTCGACTGTGTGGACGAGGGCTTTGATCCCAAGGAGCCCGTGGACGTGGTCATCCGTCCCGAGGACGTCGACATCGTGCCCGAGGACAAGGGCATGCTGCGCGGCGTCGTGACCTCCGTCACCTTCCTCGGCGTCCATTATGAGATCATCGTCGATATCGACGGCTTCAAGTGGATGATCCAGACGACCGATTTTGTCGACGTGGACGAGCACATCGGCCTGTATATCGAGCCCGAGGCCATCCACATCATGAAAAAGAGCGAGTACTCCGGCATGTTCGGCGACTATTCCTCCTTCTCGATGGAGCTTGACGAGATTGGCGAGCTCAACGAGATCGAGGAGCTGGGCGAGCTGACCGAGGAGCCCGCGAAGGAGGGCGAGAGCGAAGGATGAAGAGAAAAGCTTCCGGAAGCCTCGCGCTCGTCCAGCGCCTGGCGCTCGCGCCGTATTCGGCGTGGTCGGTGCTGTTCATCGTCGTGCCGCTGATCTTTGTGGCCTATTACGCCTTCACCGATCTGCAGTTTCATTTTACGACCGAGAACATCACCCGCTTTTTCACCGCGACCTCCGTCGTCACCGACGAGAGCGGCACGCGTGAAGTGCATACCTATCTGCTGATCTTCATGCGCTCGCTGAAGCTGGCTGTGATCTCCACGGTGATCTGCCTCATCTTCGGCTATCCCTTTGCGTATCTGATCTCCAAGGCATCCGAGCGGACCCAGAGCATCCTCATCACGCTCATCATGATCCCGATGTGGATGAACTTCCTGATCCGCACCTACGCCTGGATGACGATCCTGCAGGACACCGGCATCTTCAACGGCTTTCTGTCACTGCTGGGGCTGGGGCGCATCCACATCATCGGCACCGAGAGCGCGGTCGTCATCGGCATGGTGTACGACTATTTCCCGTATATGATCCTGCCGATCTATTCGGTCATGGCCAAGATGGACGTCAAGCTCATCGAAGCCGCGCGCGATCTCGGCTGCAACGGCGCGGGCGTGCTGCGCCGCGTGATCTGGCCGCTGAGCCTGCCGGGCGTGATCTCCGGCGTGACGATGGTTCTCATCCCGTCGATCAGCACCTTCTATATCTCCCAGAAGCTCGGCAACGGCAAGTTCTATCTGATCGGCGACGCGATCGAGGGCCAGTATACGGCCAACAACCTGCACTTTGCCGCGGCGATCGCCTTTATCCTGATGGTCATCCTGCTCTTCGGCATGGCCTTTATGCAGCGCTTTGCCAACAAGCGCGCGGCTGTCTGAAAGGGGGAGAGACGATGAAAACCGCTTCCCGTATCTATACCGCGCTCGTGATGATCTTCCTCTTCGCGCCCATCGCGATCCTGCTGGTCTTCTCCTTTAACGAATCGAAAAGCCTGTCCGTCTTCTCCGGCTTTTCCTTCCACTGGTACCGCGAGCTGTTCCGCGATTCCGAGACGCTCGGCGCCGTGCGCAATACGCTGGTGCTCGCCGTCTCCGCGGCGCTGATCTCCACGGTCATGGGCACGGCAGCCGCCGTCGGCATCCACAAGCTGAAAAACCGCTATCTGCGCGCCGCGATGGACACCGTGACCAATATCCCGATGATCAATCCCGATATCATCACCGGTATCTCGCTGATGCTGATGTTCGTGTTCGTCGGCCGGCTCTTCGGAGCGGCGACAAGTCTGAACTTCGCCACGATGCTGATCGCGCACATCACGTTCTGTCTGCCGTATGTGATCCTGCAGGTCCTGCCGAAGCTGCAGCAGATGGACAAGTCGCTGCCCGAGGCGGCGATGGATCTCGGCTGCACGCCGATGCGCGCCTTCCTGAAGGTCGAGATCCCCGAGATCCTGCCCGGCATCGTGACCGGCTTGATCATGGCCTTTACGCTTTCGCTCGATGACTTCGTCATCAGTTATTTCACCTCCGGCAACGGCTTCCAGACGCTGCCGATCCGCATCTATAACATGACCAAGAAGACCGTCACGCCGAAAATGTACGCGCTCGCGACGATCATCTTCTTCGTGATCCTGTTCCTGCTGCTGCTTTCCAATCTCGTCGACGAGGAGACCGCCCAGGCCGTCCGTGCCGCGCGGGAGAAGAAAAACGCCCGGAAAAAGGGATAATAAGAGAAACTATCATTTAAGGAGGAACCCCCAATGAAAAAGATCCTTACCGCCCTGCTTGCCGCCGTGATGCTGCTTTCGCTCTGCGCGCTTGCCGGCTGCGGCTCGTCCAAGACGCTGACGCTCAACGTCTACAACTGGGGCGAATATATCTCCGACGGCTCCGAGGACTCTCTCGACACGATCAAGGCCTTCGAGTCCTGGTACGAGGAGACCTACGGCGAGAAGATCAAGGTCAACTACACGACCTATGCCAGCAACGAGGACATGTACGCCAAGCTCTCCTCCGGCGCCGTGAGCTATGACGTGATCATCCCGTCTGACTATATGATCGCGCGCATGAAGGACGAGGGCATGCTCCTTGAGCTGGACTTTGCCAACATCCCGAACTATCAGTACATCGACGAGAGCTTCCGCGGCCTGTACTATGACCCGGACGACACCTACACCGTGCCCTACACCTACGGCGTGGTCGGCGTGATCTATAACGCCAACGTGGTGGATGAGAACGACGTGGGCGACTGGGATCTGATGTGGAACGACAAGTACGCGGGCGAGATCCTGCAGTTCAACAACTCCCGCGACGCCTTCGCCACCGCAATGTACAAGCTCGGCATCGACGTGAACACCACTGACAAGGCCGAGTGGGACCGCGCCCTTGCAGAGCTCAAGACTCAGTCTCCGCTGGTCAAGAGCTATGTCATGGACGAGATCTACAACATGATGGAGTCCGGCGAGGCTGCGATCGGCGCCTACTATGCGGGCGACTACTTCACGATGCTCGACGCCCAGGCCGACGGCGTTGACCTGCGGTTCTATTATCCCGAGCGCACCAACTATTTCGTCGACGCGATGTGCATCCCGTCCTGCTGCCAGCACAAGGAGCTTGCGGAGATCTTCATCAACTACATGCTCTCCGAGGAGCCCGCGATCGCGAACGCCGAGTATATCTACTACGCCTCCCCGAACTCCCTCGTCTATGAGAGCGAGGAGTATCAGGAAGAGCTGGGCGAGGAGGCCATGGAGATCCTCTATCCCGGCATCGAGAACTTCAGCGAGCTGTACAACGCTTATGCCTACCAGAATCTCGACAGCGAGATGCTCGACTATGTCAACACCCTCTGGGAGTCGCTGAAGATAGCGTAAGGTAGATTAACATAATCCGGTTAACATAATTTATTTGTGAAAACTGTACTGTGAGAAGCCGCCTTTTTTGGTGGTTTCTCACAGTTTTTGTTTTGACACTGTTATACACTTTGAGCCAAAGTATCTAAATACCCGCAAAAAGTTGTTGACCCGGGGGAGGGGAAAAGATATAATACAGGTATCATGGTTTAACCGTGCATACGCGTAAAATCAAAACTTACACAGGAGGGGAAATCATTCATGAAGAAAGCAAAGAAGCTGCTTGTCATCGCCTGCCTCGGCGGTGTGGGCTATCTTCTGGTAAAGCTGCTTAAGACCGAACTTGGACAGGAAAAGCTGTTCGAGATTCTGGGCGAGGACACCTATCTTGCGATCCTTGACAAAGTACGCCTTGTCGGCGACCTGATCATGTGGCCGGTCGATTTTGTCAGAGCTCTGCTTCCGTAAACCATCTTAAACGGAAATTAATTTTAAGAAGTAAAGGGGATATACTATGAACCAGAAGTATGAAGCTCTATTTACTCCCTTTAAGATCGGAGAGGTAGAGATTCCCAACCGTATCGTTCAGTGCTCGATGGGCGGCACCACCCTGTTCGGATGGCTCGAGCCTTCTCACTTTGACCTTGAGGGTGCAAACTTCCTGCTCCAGCGCGCCAAGGACGGCGTCGGCCTGGTCCTGCCCGGCATGCAGGTCATCCGCGACACGATGGGCAGAAAGTGGCTGGACTCCAACCGCCAGATGTACCGCGTGCTCAAGCCCTACATGGACGAGTATCACAAGACCGGCAGCAAGCTGTTCATCCAGCTGGCCGGCGGCTTTGGCCGTTCGATGGCTGTTACGCCGTGGATGGCCGCTCTGGGCAAAAACGACCTGCTCAACAAGCTGGCCAGCCCGATCGTCGACGTTCAGTACGCCTGCGCCTCCGCCTCCGCCACGCCCAACCGCTGGGCCGACGGTCTGACCTCCCGTCCTTTCACCGTGGAAGAGATCCAGGAGATGGTATGGCACTTCGGCGCCACCGCCAAGAAGCTGCGTGAAGCCGGCATCGACGGCGTTGAGATCCACGCCGTTCACGAAGGCTACAACCTCGACCAGTTTGCCATTGCGAACATGAACTTCCGTACCGACCAGTACGGCGGCTCG
>ONSW01000004.1 GCA_900320595.1 uncultured Eubacteriales bacterium
TGAAGTGAACCCCAAAAGTTAGACAAAAATAAAATTAAGCGACCTGAAGGGTCTGGTATCTGTGTTGAGCAGGTGTCAGGCCCTTTAGTTTTAGCTTGATCCTGCGATTGTTGTAGTAATCGAGGTAGTCAACGAGCTCTTCTTTGAAGTGGTCGAGCGAGTCGAAGTCTTGAAGGTATAGCAGTTCCGTTTTGAGCAGGCCGAAGAAATTCTCTATCACAGCATTGTCCAGGCAGTTACCTTTTCGGCTCATACTCTGGCGTATGCCTTTGGCTTCCAGCATTCTCTGGTAGTGCTTGTGCTGGTATTGCCAGCCTTGATCGGAGTGCAGAATCAGCATTGTGTCATCTGGAATTGTCTCAAACGCTTTCTCCAACATGGAGGTAACCATTCCAAGCACCGGTCGATCAGAGATCGTATAGCTGACCAAGTCCTCACTGCACAGGTCAAGGATCGGGGACAGGTACAGCTTTTCCCCGAACAAGGAGAACTCTGTCACATCAGTGACCCATTTCTGGTTTGGCTTCTCAGCATAGAAGTCTCTTTCCAGAAGATTCGAGGCGATCTTCCCAACTTCACCTTTGTAAGACCGGTACTTCTTCATACGAACCTTACTGCTTAGACCCATCTGCTTCATCAGCTTCATGACCAGCTTGTGGTTGTAATGGAAGCCTCGGTTTCGCAGCTCCTGTGTCACTCGACGGTAGCCATATCTTCCCTTGTTTTCGGACGCAATCGCACAGATTTCTTCTCTTAAATCTGCGTATTTGTCCGGCTTCTTCTGGTTCTTCGTGTAGTAATAATATGTGCTGCGAGGGAGGCCGGCAACATCCAGCAACAGCGACAATTTGTGTTCATGCCTCAGTTCCCATATTACTTTTGCTTTCTCTCTTGCCGTACCCTCTCGGCAACCAAGGCATTCAATTTTTTTAGGTATGCGTTCTCGGCCCTCAGCCGCTGCACTTCTGCTAGCAGATCTTCTTCGACCTCTGGGTTTAGCTTTTTTGCTGGATGTCCTTTGCTCCTTCGTCCACGACGCTCAATGTACAGCCCTTCCGGACCTTCTTCAAGGTAAATTCGCTCCCAAGCGGCTACTCGCTTGTCGTCGCCTACATCAAATTGCCGCGCTGCTTCACAGTAGCTCAGCTTCTCTTTCATCATGGCCTCTACGACCTGCTGCTTGAATTCGCCTGTGTATCTCTTGTTCGGTATCCCTTTTGCCATAAAACAACACCCCATTCGTTAGTAGTATACCATACTGTCTAACAAATGGGGTGCTGTTCACCGCGGTACAGCTCCGGTGCTTTTTCTTCTTCTGCTATGCCGCCTGGGCGATCGGTTCGGGATAGCCGATCGTGTCGGCGATCACCTGGGCGATCGAGGCAAGCCCGCCCGCGGCAAAGGGACTTTGAAGCCCGTTTCCCGTCACGGTCTCCATGAAGGTGTCATAGTCGCGGGGCATCATCTCGAAATACTTGTCAAGGCCCTTGCCCGCCTCTGCGGTCTCCAGCACATAGACCTGCATCGCGACGTCCAGCGACACTGGGTAAGAGATGACATAGAACGGATACTCGAACAGGTGCGTGATGTCCATCCAGAAATACTGCATGAATTCCTCAAAGCCCTCCGGGCAGTAGCCGAAGTCCTTCGTGGCCTGCAGCGCCAGCTCGTTGAGCTTCTCCGCGGTCAGCTCATCGGGGCCGATCGCGTGCGCCTTGCTTTCAAAGTCGGCAAAGGAGGCCTGCTGGATAAAGGTGTCAAGCGCGTCGAGCATCTTGCCCGTGCGCAGCGCGTCGACATCCGACGCGGGCAGCAGACCGTCCATATGGGACAGCGAGAGGAACTCCAGTGCCTGGGAATAGACCTCGGCGAGGTCGATCGTCTCGGCGGCGTCAAAGTTCGTGTAGGAGTCGGTGAAATGGCCGAACTCGTGGACAAAGGTGACAAGGTCGCGCGTCGTTCCCTCGGGATTGAGGAAAACGAAGGGCGCGTCGTACATACTCAGATAGGTCTGGAAGGAGGTGTTGGCCTTATATACGCTCGGCTCATAGTCACACAGCTCGTATTTATCCATGAAGGAGAAAGCCTCGGTGCATCCGTGCCCGATGTTCTCGGCCACGCCGCGCAGCGCGGGGTACAAGTCCTCAGCGCTCAGCGGGGAGTAGGTGATGTTGTAGGAAAGCCCGCGCTCCTCCGCCCAGATGGAAATGGGAACGAGATAGGTCTTGACGTCGTCAATGAAAACAGCGGCGTCCTCCGGCGTATAGTCGCGGTCAAAGCCAAAGACGAATTCCATTTCCTCGGCGGTTGAAAAGCCCATCGCCTTCGCCATGTCCTCGTGCACGCGCATGAGGTCGATATACACCTCGGCCAGCGGCTCGTTATAGGTCTCGTAATAGGTCATCAGCGCGCCGAGATAATCATAATAGCCCTGCACGTCGCTGTAATCGGAGAGCTCCTCGAGCAGCTCGTAAAAGGCGACCTCCTCGCCTTTCCACTCGATGACGGGATCGGCCACGATCTCACGATAGCGGCTGATGAGCTCGCTCTCGCGCTGCATCAGGGCGACGGATTCGTCGTTGTAATAGGAGTCGTCCGGGTCGGCGTAATCCTCGCAGAAGCCCTCCCAGAAATAGTCCTCCTCCAGCTCGGCGCCGAGCGCGGAGCCGGCGCAGGCGTAATACATCTCGTCAAACAGCTGCGAGACGGTCGAATTCTCGGTGCTGATCCACTCATACTCCGCGGCGTAATACTCGTCGCGCAGATCCTTGCAGTTATAGATGTTGGCAAGCGAGTACATCGTGGAGAACTCGTCATAGCCGTCCATGCAGACGTCCAGCAGCTCCTCCACATCCTTGAGCTTCATCCCGTTTTCGAGCGCCTCTTCGACCGCGGCGACGTCCGCGCTCAGCTTGTCAAGGTCGGGGCGGGTATAGTGCATGTCGCTGAACTTCAGCCCGTCTGGATTGTGCTCGTTCGTGCTCTGAACAAGCTCGGCGAGCTTGTCGCCCAGCTTGCTGCCAAGACTGCCTCCCGGGATGCCGCAGCCGCACAGCAGCACCAGCACCAGCAGCAGCGCGACAGCGACGGTCATTCTCTTTTTCATGGCCGATTCTCCTTGATCCGACAAATAAAGATAAACTATACTATCACAAAACAGCCCCGAAGGGAAGAAGGGAAATCCCTCTCTTGAAAAGTGCGCGCCGGTCTCCTATAATAAATAAAAAGCATCAAAAGGAATAATACGGGAGGATTGAAGCATGGGTGAGATATTCGTCACCGGCCACCGCAACCCGGATACCGACGCGATCGTGGCCGCCATCTCATACGCGGCGCTGCGCAACGCGCTCGGCGACAGAGAATACAAGGCGGCGCGGATCGGATCGATCAACGATGAAACGGCGAGGATGTTAGAGCGCTTCGGCTTTGAGGCGCCGCAGTTCATCAAAAACATGCGCACCCAGGTCTGCGACCTCGACTATGACCGCCCGCCCGCACTCCGGGGCACGGTCACGATGGATCTCGCCTGGCACACGATGCGCGACGTCGAAACCTCGACGCTGCCGATCGTCGACGAGGAGGGAAAGCTGTACGGCGTGCTCTCCGCCGGCGATATCGCGAGCTATGACATGCAGACGATCACGAACAGCCGGATCGACGATCTGCCGGTGTTCAATCTTTTGAGCGTGCTCGAGGGCCAGCTCGTCAACGAAAACAGCTTTGTGGTCGAATCTATCTCCGGCGAGGTGCGCATCGCCGTGCCTCAGGCGATCGACGACCCGGCCGATGACGGGCAGGACTGCATCCTCATCTGCGGCGAGCAGCCGGACGTGATCGAAAAAGCGCTTGCGCGCGAGGTCAACTGCCTCATCATCTGCCAGAGCGAGATCCGCCCGGAGTGGACGCGCAGCGCGGCGAACACCTGCATCGTCTCCACCCCGCTCGAGGCCCGCACGGCCGCGCGCCTGATCTACCAGGCGATCCCGGTCGAGCGCGTGTGCAAGCAGGGCGCGATCGTCGCTTTCCATCTCTCGGATTATCTCGACGACGTGCGCGAGGTCCTGCTCAAAAGCCGCTATCGCTGCTATCCCGTGCTCGATGAAAACGAGCGGGTCGTCGGCACGCTCTCGCGCTTCCACCTGCTGCGCCCGCGCCGCAAGCGCGTCGTGCTCGTCGACCACAACGAATCCGCCCAGTCCGTCCCCGGCCTTGACCAGGTCGAGATCATGGAGATTATCGATCACCACCGTCTGGCCGATATCCAGACAGTGCAGCCGATCTCCGTGCGCAACGAGCCGGTCGGCAGCACGAACACGATCATCACCGCGATGTACCAGGAGCTCGGCGTCATGCCCTCGCCGAAGATGGCGGGGCTGATGGCGGCGGCGATTTTGTCCGACACGGTCATGTTCAAATCGCCCACCTGCACCAAACGCGACATCGCGATGGCCGAACGGCTTGCCCGTATCGCGCATATCTCGCTCGAAGAGCTGGGCACGGAGCTGTTCTCCGTCCAGGGGGCGGACGACAAGCCGATCGAGGAACTGTTCCGCACCGACTACAAGGTCTTCCACATTGCCGAGCACAACATCGGCGTCAGCCAGATCACCTGCGCCGAGGCCGCGGGGCTGCTCTCGCGGCGGGAGGAATTCCTCGCATATATGACGAAGCTGAAGAAGGACAAGGAATTCGACTTTGTGATCCTGATGATCACGGACGTGCTGAAGGAGGGCTCGCATCTACTCTATGTCGGCGACGACGACGCGATGCAGCAGGCCTTCTCGGTCGAGCCGAAGCACAACTATATGTTCCTGCCGGGCGTGATGAGCCGCAAAAAGCAGATCATCCCGATGCTCACCGCTCTCTGGGGGTAAGATAGTTTCTGGTTTTTGGTTTCTAGCTTTTAGCTTTTTATAAAACACGCCGGAGCGTGATGTCGTCATCACGCCCCGGCGTTGTTATCTGAAGATGCAATTCTGAAAAAAGAGAGTCAATCGGTGACTTCAATATCAAGTCCGAGCTCCTGCGGGAGGAAGCGGGGACAGACGTTTTCCGACACCGTGATGACCGAGGCGGCCAGCTTCGTGCCGATCGCGACGGCCTCCGGCATCGTCTTGCCGTAGGTCAGCCCGATCGCGGCGCCGGCGCAGAAGGCGTCGCCCGCTCCGGTCGTGTCGCGCACGGTCACGGTGCTCGCCGGATAGACGCCGCGCTCGCCGTGCTTGTCGGCGTAGACCGCGCCGCGGCTGCCCATCGTGACGATCATCGAGGGGAACTCGGCATTGGCAAGATTCTGCGAGAGCGTTTCACACAGCTGCACCGGCGTATAGCCGGAGAAATCGCTGACGAAAAGGATGCCCGCCTCCTGCACGTTGCAGACGAAGCAGTCAATGTCCTTGAGAAAGTCGCGCCGCTGCGAGGCGATGGACATGTTCGCCACGACGGCGTAGACCTTTTTGCCGTACTTTTTGGCATATTTCAACACGCGCTTGACGACCTCCTTGTCAAGGTCGATCTCGATGACGATGCTGTCGGCCTGAGAGAAGATCTCGTCGCCCTTTTCATCGAGCAGCTGCACCAGCGCGTCCATCTTCGGCCGCTTGGAGATCGAGCCGACGACGTCGCCGGTCTCGTCGAAGACGGCCAGCCACATGCCCATCCCGTCCGGCGTCGTGACGACATAATCGGTGTTCACGCGGTGGTTGCGCAGCTTGCGCAGCACCTCGCCGCCCTCGGCCGTGTCGTCGACCATGCTGACAAAAACGGGCCGCAGCTCGACGTTGGCGATATCCTCCGCCACATTGCGCCCCACGCCGCCGTGCACGATCTGCACGCTGCCGGCGTTGCGCCCGCCGGGGATGTACAGATCCTCGGGAAAGCCCTTGATATCGACAAAAACGGTACCTACAACAACGATCGCCATAGTGTTCTCTCTCTTTCCGTATTTTTTTCGCGTGTGCGGGCGCTTCTTTTGGGGGGGGAGACCGCCCGCGCCGACGACGGGACGGCAGCGCTTCCCGATAAGGGGGGGGAGCGCCTCCGTCGTGTCAGAACAGCAGCGGGGCGTATTCTTTCAGCGCGCTGCGGCGCGCCTTCCAGTCCGGGACCACCTGCGCGAGCGCGGCATAAAAGGCGGGAGAATGGTCGGCGTGAAGAAAATGCGTCAGCTCGTGCGCGGCGACATATTCGATGCCGTCCTCCGGCACGGCGGCGAGCAGCGCGTTGAAGGTCACGACGGCGCGCTCGGGGCGGCAGTTGCCCCAGCACGAGCGCATCGACCGCATCCGGATCTCCGGCCGCGGCACGCCGAGGGCGGCAAAGTGCGGATAAAGTATGTCGCAGGCCGCGCGGCAGAGCCGCTCGCTCTCACGGCGGTACCATCTTGCGACCGCTCGCTCCACGCTGCCGGGATCGTCCGGCTCGCGGAGCGCAACGCGAAGGCACGAGCCGTCCGGCCTGACGGCAGCCCGTCCGCCCCGCTCGAGGAAGAGCGTGAGCTCCCGCCCGAGATAAAAAAGCCGCTCGCCGGAGACCCAGCGGCGCGCCTCTGCCGGCGCACTGTGCTCCGCGGCGCGCAGAAGCATGTCGCCGCGCGAGAGCAAAAAACGCTCGATCACGCTCCGCGGCACCCAGCGCGGCGCCGAAACAAAGATCTCGCCGCCGCGCACGCGCAGATTGATGTTTTTCACGCGCTTGCGCTCCAGCGTATATTCGATCGGCTTCCCGTTGAGATAAAGGAGATGTTTCATATCCCTTATTATACGTCCTGCGCGGAAAAAGAACAAGAGCGAAAGCGGCCGGCAAGCGCGTGAAAAGCGGGGCTGCAGGGGGAAGAGCAAAAAACTTTTTTTCATGCATTCCGCCTTTTTAAGAAAAAGGATTGCATTGAAACAGATGCATTTTTGCCGGGAAAAGGGATGAGAGAAGAAAGGAAAGAAAAAAGCAAAACCCTTGCGGCGCAAACATTTATGCCGAAAACAAGGCGCGGATCGGTGAAAAAACCGAAAAATGAATCCCGAAAATACTTAATGCATATTGCATAAAACGCGGCAGCGGAATTTGTAGGATCATATGGAAATACAAAAAGTTGAACCATTCAAGGGAAAAATAAAGTATAATAAAGAATGGCGAAGAGGGGAAACGCCTCCTTTCGACCGCTTTATGAATGAAAATCGAAAAAAGAAAATAAACAGGAGGAAAACGCAATGGTAAGGAAGTCAATGGACGGCAACGAAGCCGCCGCCTATGCAAGCTATGCCTTTACCGAAGTTGCAACCATTTATCCGATCACACCCTCAAGCCCCATGGCCAACCATGTGGACGAGTGGGCCGCAAGAGGCAAGAAAAATCTGTTCGGCACGCCTGTAAAGCTTATGGAAATGCAGGCCGAGGCCGGCGCCTGCGCCGCCATGCAGGGCGCGCTCGAGGCAGGCTCGCTCGGCACGACCTATACCTCGGCTCAGGGCCTGATGCTGATGATCCCGCCGATGTACCGCATCGCGGGCCTGCTGGTGCCCGCGGTCATGCATGTCGCGGCGCGCTCCGTCGCGACCGAGGCAGTCTCGATCTTCGGCGATCACCAGGACGTCATGGCCTGCCGCCAGACCGGCTGGGCCCAGCTCGCGTCGTCGAGCGTGCAGGAGTGTATGGATCTCGGCGCGGTGGCGCACCTCTCCGCGATCAAGGGACATGTCCCCGTGCAGCACTTCTTCGACGGCTTCCGCACCAGCCACGAGATCCAGAAGATCGACGTGCTGGACTATGAGGATCTGCGCGGCATGGTCGACTGGGACGAGCTGAAGAAGTTCCGCGACCGCGCGCTGAACCCCGAGCATCCGACGATCCGCAACAGCGGCGAAAACGACGACATCTTCTTCCAGCACCGCGAGGCCTCCAACCCCGTCTACAACGCCTTCCCGGCGATCGTGGAGGAGTATATGGAGAAAATGTCCGCCCTCACCGGCCGCGACTACAAGCTGTTCAACTACTACGGCGCGCCCGACGCCGAGCGCGTGCTCGTCGCGATGGGCTCGGTCTGCCAGTGCGCGCAGGAGGTCGTGAACTATCTCTGCGAGCGCGGCGAAAAGGTCGGCCTCATCCAGGTCCGACTGTACCGCCCCTTCTCGCTGAAGCACTTTATCGGCGCGATCCCCGCAAGCTGCAAGGTGCTTACCGTGATCGACCGCACCAAGGAGCCCGGCGCCCTCGGCGAGCCGCTCTATGAGGACGTCAGCGCCGCGATCCAGGAGGCCGGTCTGTCCCTGACGCTGCTCGGCGGCCGCTACGGCCTGAGCTCCAAGGACACCACGCCCGCCCAGATCAAGGCCGTGTTCGACAACATGGCGGGCGAGCGGAAGAACCACTTCACCGTCGGCATCAACGACGACGTGACCCATACCTCCCTGCCCGTGGGCGAAAATATCGTCACCTCCGGCAAGTCGATCATCTCCTGTAAGTTCTGGGGTCTGGGATCCGACGGCACCGTCGGCGCGAACAAGAACTCCTGCAAGATCATCGGCGACAACACCGACCAGTACGTCCAGGCCTATTTCCAGTATGACGCGAAGAAGTCCGGCGGCCTGACGCGCAGTCATCTGCGCTTCGGCCACGAGCCGATCCAGTCCACCTATTACGTCACGATGGCGGACTTCGTGGCCTGCCACAAGCAGAGCTATATGCACACCTATGACATCGTAAACGAGGTCAAGCCCGGCGGCATCTTCCTGCTCAACACCCGCTGGAAGGGCGAGACGCTCTTTGCCAATCTGCCCAACCGCGCCAAGCGCCTGCTGGCCGAGCGCAAGGTGCAATTCTATATCATCGACGCCACCGACATCGCCGCGGAGATCGGTCTCGGCAACCGTACGAGCACCGTGCTGCAGGCCGCGTTCTTCAAGCTCGCGGGCGTGCTGCCGATCGACGAGGCGGAAAAGTACATGAAGGACGCCGCCGTCAAGACCTTCTCCCGCAAGGGCGAGAAGATCGTCAACATGAACCTGGCCGCCATTGAACGCGGCCTGACCGACATGGTCAAAATCGAGGTCCCGGCCGAGTGGGCGGAGCTGAAGGACGAGGAGCACGTCGTCGATCCGGCACTGCCGAGCTATGTGCGCAAGGTGCTCGTCCCGATGAACCGCGCCAAGGGCGATGACATCCCCGTCTCCACCTTTACCGAGTATGCCGACGGCGTCATGCCGATCTCGATGGCCAGGTTCGAGAAGCGCGGCGTGGCCGACAACGTCCCCGTCTGGGATCCGGAAAAGTGCATCGGCTGCAACCGCTGCTCGCTCGTATGCCCGCACGCGGCGATCCGCCCGGTGCTCTTCACCGAGGAGGAGGCCGCAAACGCGCCTGAGAGCTGCGTCACCAAGCCGGCGATCGGCAAGGGCTTTGAGGGCCTGCGCTACCGCATCCAGGTCGGCGTGATGGACTGCCAGGGCTGCGGAAGCTGCGTCAACGTCTGCCCCGCCAAGGAGAAGGCGCTGAAGATGGTCCCGCTCGACGACGTGGCGGCCGAGCAGAAGAACTGGGATTACTGCCTGACGCTTTCGGAAAAGAAAAACCCGATGAGCCGCTTCTCCGCCAAGGGCAGCCAGTACGAGCAGCCCCTCTACGAGTTCTCCGGCGCCTGCCCCGGCTGCGGCGAGACGCCTTACATCAAGCTCCTTACCCAGCTCTTCGGCGACCGCATGTACGCCGCGAACGCCACCGGCTGCTCCCAGGCCTACGGCTTCTTTGCCCCGACCTTCCCGCAGACCGTGAACAAGCGCGGCTTCGGCCCGGCCTTCTCGAACTCGCTGTTTGAAAACAACGCCGAGTTTGCCCTCGGTATTGGCCTGTCCGCCGAGCAGCTGCGCAACCAGACCAAGCTGCATGCGCAGGCCGCGATCGAAAAGAGCACGGACGAAGCGCTCAAGGCCGCGCTGCAGACCTGGCTCGACGAGGGCGACGACATGGACAAGACCGACGCGATCGCCGACCGCGTCCGCGCCGCGCTTGCCGCGAACCGGGAGGACGACGCGGATATCGAATTCATCCGCCGCCGTGAGGACACGCTGACGAAGAAGGCCATCTGGATGGTCGGCGGCGACGGCTGGGCCTATGACATCGGCTATGGCGGACTTGACCACGTGCTGGCCACCGGCATGGACCTCAACGTCCTCGTGCTCGACAACGAGCTGTACGCCAACACCGGCGGACAGGCCTCCAAGGCCACGCCCATCGGCGCCTCGGTCCAGTTTGCGGCCGCCGGCAAGGCCACGCCGAAGAAGGACCTCGGCCTGATCCTGTCGACCTACGGCTATATCTACGTCGCCCAGATCAACCTCGGCGCCAATCCCGAGCACGCGATCCGATGCCTCAAGGAGGCCGCGGCCTATCACGGCCCGTCGATCGTCGTGGCGTATGCGCCGTGCATCAACCACGGTCTGACCAAGGGCATGAGCAAGGTCATGGACGAGGGCAAGGCCGCCACGGAATGCGGCTTCTGGCCCCTGTTCCGCTACAACCCGGATCTCGAGACCGAGGGCAAGAACCCCTTCCTGCTCGACTCCGGCGAGCCCAACGGCAAACTGCGCGAGTATATGATGGGCGAAA
This sequence comes from uncultured Eubacteriales bacterium, assembly GCA_900320595.1. GTDB lineage: Bacteria > Bacillota > Clostridia > Oscillospirales > Oscillospiraceae > Limivicinus. The sequence goes on from ONSW01000004.1 coordinate 10,597, forward strand.
ACCGCTTCGCCTCGCTCACGCGCACCTTCCCCGAACGCGCCGAGGTGCTCTTCGCCCAGGCCGAGGAGTTTACCGCCCGCCGCTACGCCAAGTACAAGAGACTGGCCGGGAAAGAGTAAGCAGCACGGAAAAGCCGGAACAGAATCATAAAAACACGCCGGTGAGCGCCATGCTCACCGGCGTGTTTCCTCTTTCCGTCCGCAGAGGGAGGGGAACATATCTCCCGCCTCCCGCTCATATAGTGGAGCAGGAAACGCGCGGCGCCGCCGCGCACAGGGAGTGGTCGGAGTGTATGAAACCATAGAGGAGCGTACGCGCGAGCTGGCCGCGTTCGTGCTGGAGACCGGGAGCACGGTGCGCGCCGCGGCGGAGAGATTCGGCGTGAGCAAATCCACGGTCCACAAGGACCTGAGCGAAAGACTCGAGCGCTTCGACAGGGCGCTGTGGCTTCGGGTGCGCGCGGTGCTGGAGCTCAACAAAGCCGAGCGGCACATCCGCGGCGGCCTTGCGACACGAAAAAAATACCGCGGAGAATAAAAAGCCGGGATCGAAGAAAGGTTCTTCGGTCCCGGTTTTGCATTTGTCAGAGAAATCGGTCGTTCGGGCGGCGGATTTCCTCGAGCATCGCGCGCAGCTTCTGCCGCAGATCGTCCTGCAGCCCCTGCGCCTGCTCACGCAGCCTTTGCTGCCCGGCCGCGACCTCGGCGCGCGTTTTTGTCACGCGCTCCTTCAGCTCCTCGATCTTCATCTGGGCGATCGCGGTGTCCTCGGCCTGCTGGGCGCGCATGCGCTCGACCTCCTCGTCGATGCCGGTGCGGATGCCCGCATAGCCGAGCACGGCGTTCTCGCGCAGCAGTCGCTGATATTCCTTCGCCAGATTATAGCGGTCGATGACCTCGCCGGCGGTGTGGTAGATGTCGCGGTCGTCCCGCGCCTCATACACGCCGGAGCGGTAGTTTTCGATCACCGTGCCATAGCGGGAAAAGGCGTTCGCCACCGCGTCCTCCCAGGAGATATACAGCTCGCGCTGCGCGCCTTCACCGATGCGGCGCATGGCCTCCCGGTCGCCGCACAGCGTCTCGAGCGCGGCGGCCATCGAGGCGGCGTTTTCTTCGATCAGCACGCCGCTGACGCCGTCTTCCACGTCCTCGGCGGCGCAGCTGCCGCGCACGAGCAGGCTGCCCAGAGCGCAGGCCGCGGCTTCGCGCACGACAAGGCCGTTCGTGTCAAAGGTCGAGGGGAAGAGGTGAAGAAGACCTTGCCGTCAAGCCCCAGCGAGGAGCAGTAGGTCACGATCTCGTCCTTGTCGTTGCCGCCGCCGACAAAGACCATGCGGAAGTCGATGCCCTTGTCGTCAAGCGTTTTGAGCGCGTCGAGGATGATGCGGATACCCTTGTACCACATCATGCGCCCGACAAAGAGGAAGGTCGGCAGCGCCTCAGGCAGGTCATAGTCCTTCGTTGCCTCGGCGATCTCCGCCTCGCTCACGCGCCCGCGCGGGAAGTCCACGCCGTTGGGCATGACGAGATAGTCGCCCTCATAGCCGAGCTTGCGCAGATTTTCCCCCGCGCCGCGGCTGACGGTCCACACCTCGTCGCAGGCGGAGATGTTCTGCACCAGCAGCCGTGCGGCCTCCTCCTGGATGAGGCGGCTCTTGACGGCGTTGGCGATGTCGATGTCGAACTTGGTGTGATAGGTGAAGACGATGGGTCTCGCGATCCGGTCGCGCAGCGTGCGCGCGAGCATCGTCGAGGTGATCGGGCAGTGCGTGTGGATCAGATCGAAGTTCTCGCCCTCGAGGCGCTGCAAGACCGCGGCGTCAAAGGGCATGCCCGCGCGGTAGCCGACGGACTTGGTGACGTCGATGCTCGGATAGCGCACGACGGGGAAGGGGTAGACGCTGTCGTCCGCGTCGGGATAGAAGGGCGTGACGACGACGGCCTCGCCGTGATTCTTCGTGATATAGGTGCCGTAGTTGACCACGGCGTTCGCCACACCGTCGATGGCGGGCGGGAAGGAGTCGTTGATCAGGCAGATCTTCGTCTTGTCCATGTTGTTAAAACCTCGTTATTTTCCAAAGAAATCGTTGCGGAAGCGTACCGCCGTCGGGGAGGCGGCGACGCCGCCCTCGCCCGTCTCGCGCAGAAGCGGGCTCATCAGCGCACCGACCGCGCGCATCGCGTCGATCACCTCGTCGGCGGGGATGCGGCTGCGGATGCCGGCCAGCGCCATCTCCGCCGCGCCGAGCGCGTTCATCGCCCCGGCCGCGTTGCGCTTGACGCAGGGGACCTCGACAAGACCCGCCACCGGGTCGCACACGAGCCCCATCATGTTTTTCAGCGCGATCGCCACGGCGGCGGACATCTGCTGGACGTTGCCGCCGTGCAGATACACGAGCGCGGCCGCGGCCATGGCCGACGCGGTGCCGATCTCGGCCTGGCAGCCGGCCTCGGCCCCGGACATCGAGGCGCGCGACGCGATCACCATGCCGAAGCCCGCGGCGATATACAGCGCGGCGATCAGCTCCTCGCGCGGCGTATCGTGATCCTGCGCATAGGGCAGCAGCACCGCCGGCATCACGCCGCAGGCGCCCGCCGTCGGCGCGGCGACGATGCGGTGCATGCAGGCGTTGCACTCGCCCATGCGGATCGCGCCGGTGATCACGCGCCCGACAAAATCGCCGCAGATCGTATCGCCCGCGGCGACGTATTGGCGCATCCGCTCTCCGTCGCCGCCGATGAGGCGGCTGTGGGAGCTCTGGCCGGGGTCATAATCGGCGTCGGCCGCGAGCATCGCGTCGAGCGCGGCGCCCATTTTTTCAAGCGACTGCTCGGGCGAGATGCCGCTCTCCTCCGCCGAGGCGTTCAGGATCTGCCGCCAGAGGGGGAGCGCGCTTTTCATCTCCATCTCCTCAAGCTGTCTGACCGAATAGAAAAGAGCCATGTGCGTCCTCCTCCCTCATTCCTGGCTGACGTAGACCGCGCGCAGGATCCCCGGCAGGGAGCGGATTCGCTCAAGGGATTTCTCGCTCGGCGGGGTGTCGCACTCGATGACCATGACGGCCTCGCCGCCGCGGGAATTGCGGTTGACGTTGAAGGTGGCGATGTTGATGTTCTCCTCCGAGAGGATACGCGAGACGTCGGCCACGTTGCCGGGGCGGTCCTCGTTTCGGATGATCAGCGTCGGCTGCTCGGCCGAAAAGCGCAGGGGCATATCCCCGAGCCTGCGGATCTCGATGCGCCCGCCGCCGAGCGAGGCGGCCTCGATGTCAGCCTCCGCTCCGTTGACGCCGCGGACGATGAGCCGCGCGGTATTGGGGTGCGAAAAGGGGATCTCGCCGAAGGCGAAGGAGAAGAGCAGGCCCTTTTCGCGGGCATAGGAAAAGCTGTCCGGCACGCGCGTGTCGTCCGGCGCCATGCCGAGCAGCCCGGCCACGATGGCCTTGTCGGTGCCGTGGCCGCGCCCCGTCGCGGCAAAGGAGCCGGAGAGCGTGATGTCGGCCTCGGCGACCTCCTCGCCGAGGATGCGGCGGCAGGCAAGGCCGATGCGCACCGCGCCGGCGGTATGCGAGCTCGACGGCCCGACCATGATCGGCCCGATCAGATCAAAAATGTCCATTCTATTCTCCTGTGTCGGGAAGTGTGGGTTCAACTCGCTCTTATACCACGGGAGCAGAGCTCCCGTGGTATAAGCAATATAATCGAAATAATATGCGCCTGTGCGCTTATTATACCCGCGCAGGAGGATTTTGACAATAGAAACACAGGGGACGGTTCCTTGTGTTGACAGGAGGCTCGGTCTGGAGTAAAATAATAGTCGGTGATGATACATGCCAAGAGCTGCAAGAAGAAAAAGTGAAAGCAATATCTATCATGTCATCCTGCGCAGCATTAACAAACAGCAATTGTTTGAGGATGACGAAGATCGGGATAAGCTGCTTTCCGTATTGCGGGAATGCAAAGAGCTGTCGGGCTTTGAACTCTACGCTTATTGTCTCATGTCCAACCATATCCACTTCCTGCTGAAAACCGGAAAAGAGGAACTGGAGACGGTCTTTCGGCGGATCGGGGCACGATTTGTATATTGGTACAATACAAAGTACGGAAGAATCGGGCATTTGTTTCAGGACCGTTATAAGAGCGAAGCGGTGGAAGATGATGCTTATTTCCTGACTGCGCTGCGCTATATCCATCAAAATCCGGTCAAAGCCGGTCTATGCGTTTCACCGGAGGAGTATCAGTACAGCAGCTATCCGCATTTTTTTGAAGACAAGCTGATCGACAGCGCGTTTGTCCTTACACTCATGAGCAAAGAGGAGTTTGCCGCATTCAATCTTGCGGCGAACGAGGACGCCTGTATGGAAATCGGCGAGAATCTCAAAAAACGGATGACGGATGAACAGGCAAAGCAGTTAATTTTTGCCATCAGCGGATGCCGCACGGCGGCAGACTTTCAAAGAATGCCGATTGCACGCAGAGACGACGCCATCAGGACGATGCTGGAAAGAGGCGTGTCTATCCGCCAGGCCAGCAGAATGACCGGGGTAAGCGTTGGCATTGTAAGGAAATTCAGCAATTAGGGGGAACACAAGGAACCGTCCCCTGTATTCTATCCATTGAGAGGGGAAATATATGAAGATTCAATATGAAAACGACACAGAACTTGCAGAATTTGAGGCTTTTTACAAGGAGTATAGAAGGGATATAGTTGTCGAAATTGGCGAAAAAAAATATCGAATCTATGCTACGACGATAACAAGGCTAATTCAAGATTATGAAACAGAATCAAAACTAAATGGATTTTTTCAAGTCGAACCAAATTTAATCATTGTTGATACTGTTACGAAAGAGACCATAGAAAAAACGATAAATAATCTTGCTCAATGTAAATATTTTGACAGCATTGATAATTTAGGCTTTTATGGAACAGGGAACGGTTAATGCGTAAGAGAGATGCAAAATAATTACAAAGCTCAATAATTGTTCCTCTTTCGTGCATTTTGTGGAACAGAGGACGGTGCCTTGTCCCACGAAGAAAACAGTAATGGGACAGGGGACGGTTAATGCGTGTGAGGGTTACAAAATGGCTACAAGTAAGTCTTTGCCCTCACTCGTCCATTTCGTGCGCGGCTTTGCGGCATGGGCGTTCCGTGAACACAGGGGACGGTTCCTTGTGTTCTGACAAAACACCCCAATAAGCACCAAGGCGTGAACACAGGGGACGGTTCCTTGTGTTCTGACAAAACACCCGAATAAGCACCACGGCGCGAGGAGCCAATCCACTCCCCGCGCCGTGAATTAATACAATCTCGCCTACTTCGACGATCACACCGTCACCACGGACGCGGACGGCAACCGGAGCGAAATCTGGTTCGACGCGCAGAAGCGCACGACCAAAACCGTAGGAACACAGGGGACGGTTCCTTGTGTTCTGACAAAACACCCGAATAAGGACCAAGGCGCGAGGAGCCAATCCGCTCCCCGCGCCATATTTTTGCTTTTTCCCGCCCCGAACACAGAGAATCGCCCCTGTGTTCTGCACGCGCTTTATTTGTGCAAAGGCTAGAAACTAAAAACTAAAAACCAGAAACTAGAAACTACACCTGCATCTGCCGCTGCATCTCGCGGCGCAGGCGCTCGATGATCTTTTTCTCGAGACGGCTGATGTAGCTCTGGGAGATGCCGAGCAGGTCGGCCACCTCCTTTTGCGTATACTCCCGACCGCAGCCGAGCCCGAAGCGCAGCGAGATGATCTCGCGCTCCCGGTCGCTCAGCGCGGCGACGGCGCGGCGCAGCATGGCCTTTTCCGCGTCGTCCTCGAGCGGGCGCGAGACCTCGTCGCCGTCGGTGCCGAGAATGTCCGAGAGCAGCAGCTCGTTGCCGTCCCAGTCGGTGTTGAGCGGCTCGTCAAAGCTCAGCTCGCTGCGCTGGGCGCCCCGCTTGCGCAGATACATCAAAATCTCGTTTTCGATGCAGCGCGAGGCATAGGTCGCAAGCTTGATGTTCTTCGCACTGTTGAAGGTGTTCACGGCCTTGATGAGACCGATCGTGCCGATCGAGATCAGATCCTCGATGTTCACGCCGGTGTTCTCAAAATGCTTGGAGATGTAGACGACGAGACGCAGATTGTGCTCGATGAGCAGCGATCTCGCCGCTTCATCCCCCTCCTCGAGCGCGGCGAGAGCGGCGCTTTCTGCCTCCTTTTCCAGCGGCGGAGGCAGCACGTCGCTCCCGCCGATGTAAAAAACCGACGGCGGCTCGACGCCGAGGATGGAAAGAATGCTCTCCCGCAGGAAAGCAATTTGCGGTTTACATAACATTAATGACTCCTTTAGAACCAATCGAGTAAAAACACTTCTCAGGCATGCGGAGAGGATATCGGCAAGAACGAATTGCGAGAGAATTTGTGTTCCGGCGATGACGCTTTTTTGCGGGAATACTTAAGTGAGCGTCCAAATCTATGATTTGGCGAACGCGAACTTATGCAAGCGTATTGTGTATTTCAAGAAAAAGCGGTGAAGCCGGTGCGCCAATTGTCCGCAAGGCGTCGAAGGTGATATCCTCTCCGTATGCCTAAATAATGGCGTCGAAGCCGTCGCCGGAGGCAGAGGGCGACAGCGCGACGAGAAGATCGTCTCTCTCCCGACCGCCGATGAAAAGCGCGTCCGGCCGGAAGGCTGCGAGAAAGCCCTTCGCGCCGACGGCCGTATAGGGTACGAGCCGCAGCCGCCCGTGTAAGCTCTCGAGCGCGTCGGCGCAGGAGAGCAGCTCGGCCGGATCGGACAGTTCCAGCAGCGCCTCGTAAGGCTTGAAGAGTTCCTTCACGGCGCGCGGCGCGGCGACCATCACGCGCTTTCCGCTGATCGGGTCGGAGAGTGCGTTGCCCGTGTCGCGCAGCGCGCGCAGCCGAACTGATCTCCCGCCAAAGCGCAGTTCGATCTCCAGGATCTCGCGCTCGCGCCGCTTTCCGCTCTCACGAAGGAAGAGGGAAAAGGCGGCCCAGAACAGAAAAAAGCTCAGCCCCAGCAGCGGCAGCGACGCTTCGAGTGCGCCGCCGTTTGCGAGCGAGAGCGCCCACACGCCCCCGCCCAGTGCGGCGGAGAGCGCGAAAAAGGCCGCGCAGAGGCGGGAAAACGCCCGCTCGCCGTAAAAGGCGGCGAGACACATCGCCGCCGCGCAGAGCAGCTTGCCTTTCGCCGAGACGAAGACTCCGCCCCTCGCCGCCGCGGCGACGGCCCACAGCGCGCCGAAGAGCGCGGCGAGCGCATAGCGCGGCCTTTTCAGCGGCGCGCCGCAAAAGCGCGCGGCGAGCAGACAGATGAGATAATCGGCGCAGAAATTTATCGCAAAGCAGACGTCGACCCAAACGATCTTCATGGAAAGAGTATACGCCCGCGGCGCGGGCAGTTTTTGTCATTTGCGCTTTGCCGGGAGGCGGGGAGTTTTCGCGCCGCGGCGAGCCGGGACCCGAAAAGCCGACAGAAACCGAAATAGGGAATTGTCAAAAGTGCGGCGCTGTGGTAAAATCAATTGGAATGGCAACGCGCGGCTTTGCCAAAGGAAAGAAGAGGAAACAGGAATTATGTGGTTTACTTTCGCAATCATCGCACTGCTCTGCTGGAGCGGCTCGGACCTGTTCTCCAAGATCGGCTGCCAGGACGCAAAGGACAAATACAGTCATCTGAAAATGGTCATGGCCGTGGGTCTCGTCATGGGACTGCACGCGGCTTATGAAGTCTTCTTCAACGGCGTTGAGATCAACGGCCAGATCCTTCTGACCTATCTGCCGGTCTCGATGCTCTATATCCTCTCGATGGCGATCGGCTATCTCGGGCTGCGCTATATCGAGCTTTCGATCTCCTCCCCGATCTGCAACAGCTCCGGCGCGCTCGTCGCGGTGCTGACGCTGATCACCGCCGGCATCAGCGAGGATCTGCCGCCCGTCGCGCTCGTCGCGGTGGCGCTCGTGTGCATCGGCGTGATCGCCCTCGGCTTTGTCGAGGCCAACGAGGACGAGGAGCTGAGAAGGGCGCGCCAGGACGCGTCCAATCACCACTACGCCAAAAGCTGGATCGCCCTCGCGATCCCCGTGATCTACTGTCTGCTCGACGCGCTGGGCACCTTTGCCGACAGTCTTGTGCTCGAGGTGCTCGACGAGGACAGCGCGAATGTCGCCTATGAGCTGACGTTCCTCATCGTCGGCATCCTCTGTGCGATCTGGGTGCTCGGCGTCAAAAAGCAAAAGCTCATCGCCAGACAGGAAGCTCCCAAATATACCGGCGCGATCTTCGAGACGGCAGGCCAGTTCTTTTACATATACGCCCTCGCCGACAGCGAGCATGTGGCCTTTGCCGCGCCGATCATCTCGGCCTACTGTGTGGCAAGCGTCCTGTGGAGCCGCATCTTCTTAAAGGAGAAGCTCTCCGTCAAGCACTATCTTTCCATCGCGACCGTGGTTGCAGGTATTGTGATCCTGGGTATACTTGACATATAAGGAGATTTTTTATAAATGGCTGTTGCATATAAGAGAGTTCTTATCAAGATCAGCGGCGAGGCGCTTGCCGCCGAGAAAAAAACGGGCTATGACTTTTCTTTTGTCACGACCGTTTGCGAGCAGGTCAAGCGCTGCGTAGAGCTTGGCGCCCAGGTCGGCATCGTGGTCGGCGGCGGCAACTTCTGGCGCGGCGTCAAGGACGGCGACGGCAAGATCGAGCGCGTCAGCGCCGACCGTATGGGCATGCTGGCCACGGCCATGAACGGCCTTGCCCTGGCCGACGTGTTTGCCCAGTGCGGCGTCAAGGCCAAGCTCCTTACCGCCGTGGACATCCAGGGCGTGGGCGAGCGCTATGACACCAAAAAGGCGATCGAGTATCTCGAGAGCGGCACGGTCGTGATCTTCGGCTGCGGCACGGGCATGCCCTTCTTCTCCACCGATACGGCGGCGGTGCTGCGTGCGGCGGAGATCCACGCCGATGCCATCCTGCTTGCCAAGAACATCGACGGCGTATACAGCGACGACCCGCGCAAAAATCCCGCGGCCGTGAAATACGACGAGATCAGCTACGGCGACGTGCTGGCCAAGCGTCTTGCGGTCATGGATTCGACGGCGACGAGCCTTGCGATGGACAATTCCATCCCCGTCATCGTCTTCGCTCTGGCGGAGCCGGAAAACATCGTAAAGGTGCTTGCGGGCGAAAAGCTGGGCACCCTGGTCAAGTAAGTAAAAAACATTTTAACCATAAATCTGAAAAAACGGAGGGTTCAACATGTCTGACTACAAAGAATTTGAAGACAAAATGAAAAAGACCTGCGAAGCGCTGACCACCCAGTTCGCCACGATCCGCGCCGGCCGTGCCAACGCCGCCGTGCTCGACCAGATCACCGTGGACTACTACGGCTCTCCCACGCCGATCAACCAGGTCGCGTCCATCGGCAGCCCCGATCCGCGCTCGTTGCTGATCCAGCCCTGGGACAATTCGATCCTCAAGGGCATCGAGAAGGCGATCCTGGCCTCCGAGCTTGGCATCAACCCGCAGAACGACGGCCGCATGATCCGTCTCGTCTTCCCGCCGCTGACCGAGGAACGCCGCCGCGATCTCGTCAAGCAGACCAAGAAGTACGGCGAGGAGGCCAAGGTGGCCATCCGCAACATCCGCCGCGACGCGATCGACAAATTCAAGAAGCAGCAGAAGAACTCGGAGATCACCGAGGACGACTATAAGATCGCGGAGAAGGATATCCAGAAGCTGACCGATGACTTCATCAAGGAGATCGACAAGATCACCGAACGCAAGGACAAGGAACTGACGGAGATCTGATGGCTGCTAACAATAACGACAGGCCGGGGGGAGCGGAGAAGATCGCTCCTCCCCGCCATATTGCCATTATTCTCGACGGCAACGGCCGTTGGGCAAAGCGGCGCGGTCTGCCGCGCACGGCGGGGCACGCCGTGGGGTCGGAGAATTTCCGCAAGATCGCGACCTACTGTAAAAACATCGGCGTGGAGTATCTGACGGTCTACGCCTTTTCCACCGAGAACTGGAAGCGTCCGGCCGACGAGGTCAAGACCATTATGCGCCTTTTGAAGAAGTACTTGGGCGAGGCTATCGACACGATGGAGCGCGACCACATCCGCATGAAGGTGCTCGGCAATGTCGAGGGGCTTCCCGAGGAGCTGCGCGAGCTCGTGAAAAAAACCGACGAGATCTCCGCGCGCTATGAAGGCTTCCAGGCCAATATCTGTCTCAACTACGGCGGCAGGGACGAGATCGTCCGTGCCGCGATGCGCTATGCCGCGGACGTAAAGGACGGCAGGGCGCCGGAGGAGATCGACGAGAGCGCTTTCGGCGGCTATCTCTATTCCGCCGGCATCCCGGACCCGGAGCTGCTGATCCGGCCGGGCGGAGAAGTGCGCATCTCCAATTTCCTCCTCTGGCAGTGCGCTTACAGCGAATTTTATTTCACCGACGTCCTCTGGCCGGACTTTTCGACCGAGGAGCTTGACAAGGCCATCGCCGCCTATCAAAGCCGCGACCGCCGCTTCGGCAACGTGAAATGACGGTACGGCAACGCCTTGAAGCTCTCGCGGACGAGAGCAACGCCGATTTCCTCTCGCGCCTGCTGCCGGGCGTCGAGCCCGAGACGGTCCTCGGCGTGCGGATGCCGGCGCTCCGGGCGCTGGCAAAGGAGCTGAGAGGAACGGACGAGGCCGCGGCTTTTCTTGCCGCGCTGCCGCACCGTTATCTCGACGAGAATAATCTGCACGCGCTGCTGATCAACGAGCTTGCCGGCTATGAGGACGCGCTTGCCGCCCTCGACGCCTTCCTGCCGTATGTCGACAACTGGGCGACCTGCGACGCGCTGCGCCCCAAAGCGGTGAAGAAAAAGCTCGCGGACTTCCGCGGACGCGTCGACGGCTATCTCGCCTCCGCCGCGCCGTACACCGTGCGCTTCGGCATCGAGATGCTGATGTGCCATTATCTGGACGCGGCCTTTTCCGCAAAGCAGAACGAGCAGGTCGCTTCGATCCGCTCGGAGCAGTATTACATCCGAATGATGCAGGCCTGGTATTTTGCCACCGCGCTTGCAAAGCAGTGGGATGCGACGATCCCGTTTCTTGAGCAGCGCCGTCTCGAGCCCTGGACGCACACCAAAACGATCCGGAAGGCGATCGAGAGCTATCGCATCAGCGATGAGAAAAAAGCGTATTTGCGTACGCTGAAATAAAAAGAGGTCAAAACAATGACAAAAGCGATTTCCATCCTCGGCTGCACCGGCTCGATCGGCCGGCAGACCGCCGCTGTGGCGGAGCATCTGGGCCTTCGCGTCGCCGCGCTCAGCGCGCAACGGAAGATCGACCTGCTCGAGGAGCAGACAAGAAAATTCCGCCCCTCCTTCGTCGCGGTCTATGACGAGGAGGCGGCCAAGCGTTTTAAGATAGCCGTCGCGGATCTGGACGTGCGCGTGGGCATGGGGCTCGAAGGACTGATCGAGGCCGCGTCGCTCGAAGAAAGCGACTGCGTCGTTACCGCCGTTTCCGGCGCGATCGGGCTCAAGCCGACGCTCGAGGCGATCGCACGCAAAAAGCGCATCGCCCTTGCCAACAAGGAGACGCTGGTCTGCGCCGGCCGTCTCGTCATGGCGGCGGCAAAGGACTGCGGCGCCGAGATCGTGCCCGTCGACAGCGAGCACTCCGCCATCTTCCAGTGCCTGATGGGACGGGAGAAGGGCGAGTTGAAAAAGATCCTGCTCACCGGCTCGGGCGGCCCGTTCCGCGGCAGACCGCGCGCGGAGCTCGAGAACGTCACGCCCGCCCAGGCGGTCAGCCATCCGAACTGGAGCATGGGCGCGAAGATCTCGGTCGACAGCGCGACAATGATGAACAAAGGGCTCGAGTTCATCGAGGCCATGCACCTCTTCTCCGTCACGCCCGACGACATCCAGGTGGTAATCCACCCCCAGAGCATCATACATTCTATGGTGGAGCTCGTCGACGGCACGGTCATCGCGCAGCTCGGCGTGGCCGACATGGGGCTGCCGATCCAGCTGGCGCTGACCTATCCGCAGCGATGTGAGAGCATGTTCGAGCACCTCGATTTCTACCATCTGAAGGACCTGAGCTTTGAGGCGCCGGACTATGAAAAGACGCCGTGCCTGAAGCTCGCGATGGACTGCGCCCGCGCCGGCGGCATCGCCCCGTGCGTGATGAGCGCGGCCAACGAGGTGGCCGTGCATATGTTCCTGCGCGGCTCTCTCGGCTATAACCGGATCTACGACGCGGCGGCCGCCGCGGTCGACCATTTCGGGAACGTCAAGGACCCGGATCTCGAAACCATCCTTGCGGCAGACAAGGCCGCGCGTGACTTTGTAACGGAGAATTTTTCTTAAATGAGCATTTTATACATCGCGATCGCGATTTTGATCTTCGGCCTTCTCATCGCCGTGCACGAGCTCGGCCACTTCGCCGCGGCCAAGGCCTGCGGCGTCAAGGTGAATGAGTTTTCGGTCGGCATGGGGCCGGCAATCTTCAAAAAGCAAAAGGGCGAGACGCTTTATGCCCTGCGCTGCATCCCCTTCGGGGGCTACTGCGCCATGGAAGGGGAGGACGGCGACTCTGACGACGCGCGCGCGTTCACCAACCAGAAGGTGTGGAAGCGGCTCATCATCCTTGCGGCCGGGTCGTTTATGAACTTCCTGACCGGGCTCGTGATCGTGCTGATCCTTTTCGCAAACGCCGGAGGCTTCCGCGCCCCGGTGATCGACTCGTTCATGGACGGCTGCCCGTATGAGAGCGCCGACGGCTTTCAGGTCGGCGACCGCATCCGCAGCATCGACGGCAGGCGCGTCTGGCAGTATTACGACGTGGCCGATCTCCTTGCCCGGGGCGGCGAGGAGCACGACGTCGTCGTCATCCGCGACGGCAGGCGCGTGAAGCTCGACGATTACCACCTTGTCCCCGTCGAATACGAGGGCCAGGCCAACAAGATGTACGGCTTTTATTTCGGCACCGACGCGCCGACCTTTGCCAACAAGCTGCGCTATTCCTGGGCCACGACGATGGAGTTCGTGCGGATGGTCTGGGATGCGCTGCGCCAGCTTGTCGGCGGCAAAGTCTCGGTCAACGACCTCTCCGGCCCGGTCGGCATCGTCGACATGATGGCCGAGACGGGCGAGCAGGCCGAGAGCGTATCCGACGGACTTTACAACATCTTCTATCTCGGCGCGTTCATCGCGGTGAACCTTGCGGTGATGAACATGCTGCCGATCCCGGCGCTGGACGGCGGGCGCGTGTTCCTGCTGCTCATCACGGCGCTGATCGAAGCGATCACGCGCAAAAAGCTCGACCCGAAGTACGAGGGCTATATCCACGCCGCGGGCATGATCCTGCTGCTTGGCTTGATGGCCTATGTGATGTTCCACGATATTTTCAGGATAGTGACGAAGACATGAAGAGAGAAAACACCAAACAGATAAAAGTCGGCTCCGTCGCCGTGGGCGGCGGCGCACCCGTAAGCGTCCAGTCGATGTGCAACACCAAGACCTGGGACGTCGAGGCCACGGTCAGCCAGATCCTTGCCTTTGAGGAGGCGGGCTGCGACATCGTGCGCGTGGCGATCCCCGACATGCGCGCGGCCGAGGCCGTCAGCGCCATCAAGGAACGCATCCATATCCCGCTGGTCGGCGATATCCATTTCGACTATCGTCTGGCGCTCGAGGCGGCGGCACGCGGCATCGACAAGATCCGCATCAACCCCGGCAACATCGGCGGCGAGGAAAACGTCAAGGCCGTGGCCGAGGCATGCCGCAAACGCCATATCCCGATCCGCATCGGCGTGAACGCGGGAAGCCTGGAAAAGCGGCTGCTTGAAAAATACGGCCATCCCTGCCCGGAGGCGCTCGTCGAGAGTGCACAGGGGCATATCGCGCTTTTGAACAAATATGATTTCGACGACATCTGCCTGTCGCTCAAATCCTCGTCCGTGCCTCTCACGATCGCGAGCTACCGCGCCGCGGCCGAGGCCTTTCCCTATCCGCTGCACCTCGGCGTGACCGAGACGGGCACGCTCTTCAACGGCACGATCCAGTCCGCCGTCGGCATCGGCACGCTGCTTTCTGAGGGCATCGGTGACACGATCCGCGTCTCGCTGACCGCCGACCCGATCGAGGAGGTCCGCGCCGGCGTCGCGATCTTAAAGGCGGCGGGCGTTCGCACGGGCGGCGTCAAGTTCGTCTCCTGCCCGACCTGCGGCCGAACGGAGATCGATCTTATCTCGCTAGCCCAGCGCGTCGAGCAGGCCGTGGGACACATCGACCGGGATATCACCGTGGCCGTCATGGGCTGCGTCGTCAACGGCCCCGGCGAGGCGCGCGAGGCCGATTACGGCATCGCCGGCGGCAAGGACAAGGGCATCCTGTTCCGGAAGGGACAGCTCCTGGGCACCTATGCCTATGACGAGCTGTTCGACGCCCTGCTCGCGCTCATCGAGGAGGACGCAGGGGCATGAGCGATCACACGTCCTTTCTGACGATCTTCCCCGGCTGCGAGGATCTGAAGGACTGCTGCGGCGGTCTCGGCGAGGCCTATGTCACGGACGTCGCGATCGACGAGGAGGAGCGCACGCTTTCGATCTGCGCGCATTTTGCCGCGATGCCCTCGATGGGGGACATCGCCCGGCTGACCGAGCGGATCCGCCACGACTATATCCTCTCCGAGGTGTCGATCGTGCCGGAGTACCCGCACCCGAAGCTGGCGACCTCTCCGGCAGTGAGCGCCGCGTCCCGCCCCGGCGACGCCCCGAAGGGAGACGTGATCTTCGGCAAGGCCATCAAGGCCAAGCCCGTCGAGATGCGCACGCTCAGCATGGACTCCGGCAAGGTCACGGTCGAGGGCGACGTCATCGCCGTCACGAGTCGCACGGTCAAAAACGGCGGCGCGGTGCTGTGCTTTGACATCACCGACCGCACCGGCTCGATCCGCGTGAGCAAGTTCCTGCGCTCGGACGACGACAAGTCCGTCATCGACGCCGTCGAGGTCGGCAAGCACCTGTTCGTCCAGGGCGAGGTCATCTTCAGCAAATACGACGACGACATCGTCATCGATCCCCGCAACATCATGAAGGGGAAAAAATACATACGCCCCGACGAGGCCGAGGAAAAACGCGTCGAGCTGCACATGCACACGCGCTTTTCCGCTCTCGACGCGCTGACCGATCCGGAGGCGATCGTCGCGCGCGCCGAATACTGGGGCATGCCCGCCATCGCCGTGACGGACCACGGCGTGGCGCAGGCCTTCCCGGATATGTGGAAGGCCGGAAAGAAGCACAACGTCAAGATCATCTATGGCGTCGAGTGCTATTTCCTCAACGACATGGACGGCAACAGCGCCGTCATCGGCAAGAGCAAGCTGCCGCTCGACACGGAATTTGTCGCTTTTGATATCGAGACCACCGGTCTCAACGCCGCGAACGACCGCATGACCGAGATCGGTGCGGTGCTCTTCTCCGGCGGCGAGATCATCAAAGAATTCAACACCTTTGTCGACCCGCAGATGCCCATCCCCGCCGACATCACGGAGCTCACCGGCATCCGCTCGAGCGACGTGCAGGGCGCGCCGCTCGAGGACGAGGCGCTGAGAATGTTCATGGACTTCGTCGGCGATCGGCCGATCATCGCGCACAACGCCCACTTCGACGTGGGCTTCATGAGCGCGACGGCCAGACGGCACAACATCCGTTTTACG
Source organism: uncultured Eubacteriales bacterium (assembly GCA_900320595.1). Taxonomy (GTDB): domain Bacteria; phylum Bacillota; class Clostridia; order Oscillospirales; family Oscillospiraceae; genus Limivicinus. Next base: position 26,335 of record ONSW01000004.1, read on the forward strand.
CCCGTTTTCCTCGACACGCTTGCGCTCTCCCAGGCGCTTTGCCCGGAGCTCCGACGCTTTAAGCTCGACATCGTGTCGAACCATCTGAACCTGCCGAAGTTCAACCACCACCGCGCCTCGGACGACGCAATGGTCGTCGCGCGCATCATGGGCAAGTTCCTGCCCATGCTCGCCGCCCAGGGGGCGAAGACCGTGGACGATATCGAGACGGTCTATCACTCGCTGCGCCGCACGGACGTGGCCAAGACCTATCACATGATCCTGCTGGTCTTGAACCGCAAGGGCCTGAAGAATCTCTACGAGATGATCTCGCAGAGCTATCTGAAGTATTTCCACCGCGTCCCCACGATCCCGAAGAGCCTTCTCATCCAGCACCGAGAGGGCATCCTCGTCGGCTCGGCCTGCGGCATGGGCGAGCTGTACGGCGCCGTCATGAAGGGCGCAAGCGACAAAGAACTGGAAAAGATCGCGTCGTTTTACGACTATCTTGAGATCCAGCCGATCTGCAACAACGGCTTTCTGGTGGAAAACGGCGTGGTCAAGGACGAGACCGTGCTGCAGGACTATAACCGCACGATCCTGAACCTGGGCAAAAAACTCGGCAAAATGGTCATCGCGGCGAGCGACGTCCACTTCCTCGACCCCGAGGACGAGCAATATCGAAAAATCCTCCAGGCGGCCAAGAAGTTCTCGGACGCCGACCGCGACTGCCCGATCTATTTCCGCACGACGGACGAGATGCTGGCGGAATTCGCCTATCTCGGCAAGGAGACTGCGCGCGAGGTCGTCATCACGAACACCCGCGCGATCGCCGACATGGTCGAGCCGATCGAGCTGCTGCCGAAAGACCTCTTCCCCCCGAAGATCGAGCACTCGGCCGAGCAGCTCAAGGAGCTCGTCTATGACAAGATGCACCGCATCTACGGCGAGACGCCTCCCGCCATCGTGCAGGAGCGCGTGGACACCGAGCTCAACACCATCCTCTCGCACCACTACGATGTCATATACATGAGCGCCCAGAAGCTCGTGCAGAACTCGCTCGAGCACGGCTACCTCGTCGGCAGCCGAGGCAGCGTCGGCTCGTCGATCGTGGCTTACATGTCCGGTATCACGGAGGTCAACTCCCTCCCGCCGCACTATGTCTGCCCCAAGTGCTGCCACAGCGAATTCGTCGAAGACGGCAGCTTCGGGTGCGGCGCCGACATGCCGGAAAAGGACTGCCCGGAATGCGGCACGCGCATGCGCCGCGACGGCTTCAACATCCCGTTCGAGACCTTCCTCGGTTTCCCGGGAAATGAAAAAACGCCCGATATCGACCTGAACTTCTCGGGTGAATACCAGGCGAAGGCGCACAAATACACCGAGGTGCTCTTCGGCTCGGACCATGTGTTCCGCGCCGGAACGATCGGCACGCTCGCGGAAAAGACGGCCTTCGGCTATGTCAAAAAATATCTCGAGGAGCGCGGCATCCAGACCACCAAGGCCGAGGAAAACCGGCTGACGCTCGGTCTCGTCGGCATCAAACGCACGACCGGCCAGCATCCCGGCGGTCTTGTCGTTATCCCGCAGGATATGGATGTGACGGACTTCTGCCCCGTCCAGCACCCGGCCGACGACCCGAACAGCGACATCATCACGACCCATTTTGAATACCACTGCATGGAGGCAAACCTCCTGAAGCTCGACGAGCTCGGCCACGATGACCCGACGATGATCCGCATGATGGAGGATATGACCGGCGTCGACGCCAAGGAGATCTCGCTCTCCGACCCGGAGACAATGTCGATCTTCACCTCGCCGGAGGTGCTGGGTCTTCCCGACGACGACCCGATCATCGGACAGACCGGCTCGATCGGCGTGCCGGAGTTCGGAACGCCCTTCACCCGTCAGATGCTCGTCGACACCCAGCCCCGCGCCTTTGATACGCTGGTGCGGCTCTCCGGCTTTTCTCACGGCACCGACGTGTGGGCGGGCAATATCCATGATCTGATCGTAAACGGCGTGGCCGACGTCAACCAGGCCATCGGCTGCCGCGACGATATCATGATCTATCTGATCCAGAAGGGGATGCAGCCCGCGCTGGCCTTCAAGACGATGGAGGCCGTGCGTAAGGGAAAGGTCAAGAAAAGCGGCGATTTCCCCGGCGACGCCGAGCAGCAGATGCGCGACATGGGCGTGCCGGACTGGTGGATCGAATCGGCGCGCAAGATCGCCTATCTCTTCCCAAAGGCGCACGCCGTGGCCTATGTCATGATGGCCTTCCGCATCGCCTGGTTCAAGGTGCACGAGCCGCTGGCCTTCTACTCTGCCTATTTCTACCGGCGCAGCCAGAAGGGCGGCTTTGACGCGGCGATGATGTGCGGCGGGACCGACACGGTGCGCCGCAAGATCAACGACTTCAAGCGCAAGGCCGACCGCACCGCGAACGAGGACGACCTGCTCGTCACGCTCGAGGCGGTGTACGAGTTCAACATGCGCGGCTTTTCCTTCCTGCCCATCGACCTGTACCATTCCGACGCTGCGAAGTTCCTTATCGAGGACGGCGCGCTGCGCCCGCCCTTTGTGGCGATCTCGGGTCTCGGCGAGACGGCGGCGGAGGACCTGGCGCGCTGCGGCAAGAGCGGCAAGCAATATATCTCCATCCAGGATCTCAGCAATGACTGCCCCAAAGTCAGCCAGACGCACCTGGACGTGCTCAAGAGCCTCGGCGCGCTCGGCGACATGCCGGACTCGAACCAAATCAATCTGTTTGATATGTGAAAAAATGCTGTGAAAACAATTGTTTTCACAGCATTTTTAATGCTAATACTGATACCCGATAAAAACAAGACAATCTTTGCGGCTGGATTTGCGCCATGCTGCGTTAAAGCCCTTGCAAATATATTTCCATTATTCGCTGCGGGCTTTGCCTTGCCTGACACAAATCCGCCTCGCAAATCTCTGCCTGTTTTCTACCGGGTATCAGTATAGAAACTAGAAACTAAAAACTAAAAACTACAAACTACACTCGCAGCGCGCCCAGCACCGCGTCCACATCTTCGCGCGTTGTGCGCCACGAGGCGCACAGGCGGATCACCGCGCTCCCGTCCGCGAGACGCTGCCAGATCTCATAGCCGATCTTTCCGTCGAGCTTTTGCAATTGCTCAGACGAAAGGACAGGGAACTGCTGGTTGCTGCCGCTCTCGGGACGAAAAGCGACGCCCATCGCCCGCAACCCCTCGCGCAGCGCGAGCGCACACTCCGTGCCCTGACGGCCGAGACGGAGATAAAGATCGTCAGAAAAGAGCGTGTCGAACTGAAGCCCTAAAAGAAAGCCCTTGGCCAAAAGCGCGCCGCGCTGCTTGTGCGCGGTGAAAAAATGCTTCTGCGAGCGGCGGAAGACCACGGCCTCACCCAAGAGCGCGCCGCACTTCGTCCCGCCGATGTAGAACACGTCGCACACCTTGCCGAGGAGAGGCAAGGTCACGTCCGTCTCGGGCGAGGCGAGCGCATAGGCAAGCCGCGCGCCGTCCACAAAGAGGGAAAGGCCGTATTCATCGCAGGTCGCGCGGATCTCCCGCAGCGCCGCGGCGCTGTACAGCCCGCCGTATTCCGTCGGATGCGAGAGATAGACCGCGCCGGGCTGCACCATGTGGGGATAGGTATCATCGGCATAAAAGCCGCGCAGATAAGCGCGCAGCGTCTCCGGCTCGATCCGGCCGCACGCGTCGGCCTCAACGGGGAGCACCTTGTGCCCTGTGGCCTCCACCGCACCGGACTCGTGCACGGCGATGTGACCGCTCGCGGCGCTCACGACTCCCTCCCAGGGGCGCAGGATCGAGGAGAGGACGGTCGCGTTCGTCTGGGTCCCGCCGACGAGGAAAAAGACGTCGGCGTCCGGATTTCCGACTGCGGCGCGGATCTTTTCTTTTGCGCGAGCAGAGATCGCGTCGAGACCGTAGGTCGCGTGCTGGCTTTCATTGGCCGCCGTGAGCGCCGCGAGGATCTCCGGCGCGCAGCCGCAGTTGTAGTCACAGGAAAAATCGATCATATTCCGTCGCCTCCGCCGCATAATGATACGGATATCATACGGCGCAGCGGATAAAAAGTCAAATATTGCGCGCCGTGGCGGAATGTGCTATGCTGTTTTTACGAAACGAAAAACAAAATACGGAAAGGATCTGAACGATATGGCAAAGAAAGTCGGAACGCTGATCAAGGAAGCGCGCACGGCCGCGGGCCTGAGCCAGGAGCAGCTCGCGCGCAAGATCAAGGGACTGTCCGCGGGCGAGCTCGCCAAGGCCGAGAGCGGCGAGACCGAGCTGACCCAGACGCTTTTGAAGGAGATCGCCAAGGCCACCGGCGTGACGCAGACCTCGCTCTTAAGCGCGGCCAAGACCTCCACGGCAAAGAAAACGACCGCTGCAGCCAAGACCGCGACAGCGAAGAAGACGACGACAGCCAAGACGACCGCATCCAAGACGACGACAGCCAAGAAGACGTCGACCGCGAAGAAGACGACGGCGAAGGACGCCGATACGCTCACGGCGGCGGAGAAAAAGCTGCTCGATGCCTATCGCGCCGCCTCGTCCGACGCGAAGAAGAACGCGCTGAAGATCCTCAAGGGCGAGGATCTTGACATGGCCGAGATCATGAAGCTCTTGAAGCTCGACAGCAAGCTCGAAAGTCTCGGCGGCGGCGGGATCCTTGGCGGACTGAAGGAAGGCCTGCTCGACGGACTGCTCGGCAAGAAATAAGAAAAAATCCACCCGGCCGGGTGGATTTTTATTTTAGGAGAAAAGGCGCGCCAGCTCCTTTGCCGTCAGCGCGTCAAGCGCAGCAAAGTCCATATACGGCCGATAGACCGCCTCGAGCTCGTCGTGCAGAGCCTTGGCCTCGCGCAGCGTTTCGCAGCCCGCGCGCAGATAGCGCGCTCCTTCGCGTCTCGCCGCCCGCACGGCGCGGCGCCGCTCCTTGACCGCCGCCATGTCGCCGCACAGCCGGTCAAGCGGGATGCGCCGGACATGGTCATAGGATGCAAGCGGCATCGCGCGCACAAAGGCGGCCGAAACGTCCGGCAGAACAAGCGCGTCCGGCGTCACGCCATCGGCGGGGGAGAGACAGAGAATGACCCTGTGTCCGCGCTCGAGCGCCGTTTCGCACGCCGCGCCGAGCGCCCCGGCGGCGAGAGAGCAGCCGTCCTCACAGAGATAGATGAGTTTACATAATTCATAACTGCTGCGATCCTCCAGCACGCCCTCACAGCTGACCGCGCCGGCAAAGCGGCGCTTCAGCGAGGACGAGTCTCCGGTGGGCAGGCGCTCGATGAGCGCGCGGAGCGCCGCCCCTGCGCGCATCGCTTCCTTTTCTCCAATCGCCTGCGGGGCAAGCGCAGACTCCGCACTCTTCGCGGCGGCGAGCAGGGCATAGGCCCGCGCGTACTTTTCCTTATACGCGGTGGTGAGAGCGCGTGCACGCTCCGCATCCGCGGAAGAGAGCGGTGTGCGGCAAAACGCGCCAAGGTTTACATAATCGCTGTCCGCGCCGAAAACGCCCGGTTCCGCGGCGTGCGGCGCCGTGCCGTCGCACCAGCCCATGTGCAGAGCGGGCAGGTATACGCCGTCGAGCGACGCCGGATCGCCCGAGCAGCGGACGTATTCCACGTCCAGTCCGCTTCTTGCCGCTTCCCGGCCGATCGCGCGCATGAAGCCGGACTTGCCAGTGCCCGGCCCGCCCTTGACGATGTGCAGATAGTCGCCCGCTCCCCGGCAGAAGCCGTCATAAAGGGAGAGAAAGCCGGAGGCGGTGTTCGCCCCGAGAAAATAGCTTGTTTCCATGTATGACCCCCATTCCCGCGATCGATCGTTCGATCACTGTATCCAGTATATCCGCGCCGCGGCGCGATTGACACCGAATCGTGCGGCGCGTATAATAGCGAAAAAGACAACGGAGAAAAAGCATGTTCGATTATATCCTGTTCGATTTTGACGGTACGCTCTACGACACCGTTGAGGGCATCGAGAAAAGCGCGCAGTACGCGCTGCAAAAGCTCGGCGTCAGCGCCTCGCTGGAGGAGCTGCGCTGCTTTGCCGGTCCGCCGCTGGTCGACATTTTTATGGAGAAATTCGGCTTTTCGCATGAAAAGGCGTGGGAAGCGCGCGGCCTTTTTCAGGAGCGGTATATCCCCGTCGGCGTGTATGAAAGCCGTCCCTTTCCCGGCATGAAGGACTTTCTTGCCGCGCTCAGGGAAAGAGGGCTGACGCTCGCCGTCGCGACGTCCAAGCCGCTGGAGCTCGCGGAGCAGCTGCTTCAAAGCGCCGGGATGCGGGATCTCTTCGCGGTCGTACGCGGCAGCACGCTCGGCGGGAACAACAACTCGAAGCAGGCTGTCGTCGAGAGCGTGATCGCCGCGCTCGGCGCGAAAAAAGAGGACTGCGTCCTCATCGGCGACACCAAGTACGATGTGGCCGGCGCACACGCGGCGGGCATCGCGTGCATCGGCGTGCGCTATGGCTACGCCGCGCCGGGCGAGCTCGAGGCGGCGGGCGCCGACGCGATCGCGCAGGACCTGGGCGATCTTGAAAAAATGTTGACAGAGCGCGAGGTTTTGGTATAATTGAAACAGAAAAACGACTGCGGCTGAGCCTATTCTCTCCGCAGTACGACTATATTAGGGGGTAATTCCGATGGATTTTTCCGAACTGTATGCCAACCGGATCATCGGCGAAGGGCTGACCTTTGACGATGTGCTGCTTGTCCCCGCAGAGAGCGACGTGCTCCCCGCCGACGTCGACCTTTCCACCTGTCTGACGAACAAGGTCAAACTGAACATCCCCGTCATGAGCGCCGCCATGGACACCGTCACCGAGTACCGCATGGCCATCGCCATCGCGCGCGAGGGCGGCATCGGCGTCATCCATAAGAGCATGTCGATCGACATGCAGGCCGAGCAGGTCGATCTGGTCAAGCGCTCGGAAAACGGCGTCATCACCAATCCTTTCTCGCTGACGCCGGACAAGACGCTCGGCGACGCCGAGGCGCTGATGGCGAAATACCGCATCTCCGGCGTTCCGGTCGTGGACGAGGAGGACAAGCTCGTCGGCATCATCACCAACCGCGACATGAAATTTGAAAAAGACCTCAGCCGCAAGATCGCCGAGGTCATGACGAGCAAGGGGCTCGTCACCGGCCAGATCGGCACGACGCTGGAGGAGGCCAAGGAGATCCTGCGCCATCACCGCATCGAAAAGCTGCCGATCGTCGACAAGGAAAACCACCTCCGCGGGCTCATCACGATCAAGGACATCGAAAAGGTCATGAAGTACCCCAACTCCGCCAAGGACGGCGCGGGCAGGCTTCTCTGCGCCGCGGCCATCGGCGTGACGAACGATATCCTCGACCGCACCGGCGCGCTGCTCGACGCGGGCGTGGACGTGCTGGTGCTCGACAGCGCCCACGGCCACAGCGCCAACATCATGCGCTGCGTGCGTCTGGTCAAGGAAAAGTATCCTGACGCCCAGCTCGTGGCGGGCAATGTCGCCACGCCCGAGGCTACCGAGGCGCTGATCAAGGCAGGCGCCGACTGTGTCAAGGTCGGCATCGGCCCGGGCTCGATCTGCACGACGCGCGTCGTCGCGGGCATCGGCGTGCCGCAGATCACGGCGATCCTGCGCTGCGCCGAGATGGGCGACCGCTACGGCATCCCCGTGATCGCCGACGGCGGCATCAAGTACTCCGGCGACATCACCAAGGCGATCGCCGCGGGCGGCCGCGTGGTCATGATGGGCTCGATGCTGGCCGGCTGTGAAGAGGCGCCCGGCGATACCGAGGTGTTCCAGGGCCGCCAGTTCAAGGTCTACCGCGGCATGGGCAGCATCGGCGCGATGCAGTGCGGCTCGAAGGACCGCTATTTCCAGCAGAACAACAAAAAGCTCGTCCCCGAGGGCGTCGAAGGCCGTGTCCCGTTCCGCGGACCGGTCAGCGAGACCGTGTTCCAGATGATGGGCGGTCTGCGCTCCGGCATGGGCTATTGCGGCGCGCACAACATCGAGGAGCTGCGCACAAAGAGTCAGTTCGTGCGCATCACGAGCGCCGGATTGAAGGAAAGCCACCCGCACGACATCTACATCACCAAGGAAGCGCCCAACTACACCATGAATCCGTAAAGGAAAAGGACCGTGATTTTTCACGGTCCTTTTTTGTCACGCTGTGAGGGGAGAGAGTGTACATGAATAAAAACGATCCCTGCTATGCCTCCTATGTGCAGATCCTGCGCGAGGAGCTCGTCCCGGCCATGGGCTGCACCGAGCCGATCGCCATTGCCTATGCCGCCGCCAGAGCGCGGCAGGTGCTCGGCGCGCTGCCGGAGCGGATGGAGGTCGCCGTCAGCGGCAACATCATCAAAAACGTCAAGAGCGTCGTCGTGCCGAACACGCACGGCATGAAGGGCATCGAGGCCGCCGCAGCCGCGGGTGCCGCGAGGGGAGACGCGGAAGCGGAGCTGGAGGTGCTCGCCCGCCTGACGGCAGAGGACGCCGCCGCGGTCGGAGCGTATCTGGAGAGGACGCCGATCGCGGTCCGACACGCCGACACGCCGCATATCTTTGACATCGACCTCACGGCGTACGCCGGCTCGGACAGCGCCGAGGTGCGTATCACGGACTATCACACCAACATCGTCTCGATCCGCCGAAACGGCGAGACGCTGCTGGAAAAGGAGCAGGACGCGGGCGGGGAGGACTCGCTCACGGATCGGAGCTGCCTTTGCGTGGAAAAGATCGTGGACTTTGCCGACAGCGTGGCAATCGACGACGTTCGGGAGATCCTCAAACGGCAGATCGCCTACAACATGGCCATCGCGGAGGAGGGGCTGCGCGGCGGCTACGGCGCGAACATCGGAAAAACGCTGCTGCACGGGCACGAGAACGACCTCGGTTATATGCTGCGTGCCTGGGCGGCCGCAGGCAGCGACGCGCGCATGAACGGCTGCGAGCTTCCGGTCATCATCAACTCCGGCAGCGGCAACCAGGGTATCACGACCTCGGTGCCCGTGATCGTGTTTGCACGCGAACGGGGCGCGAGCGAGGAGGAACTGCTGCGCGCGCTCACGGTGTCGAACCTCGTGACGATCCATCTGAAAACCGGGATCGGAAGGCTCTCGGCCTACTGCGGCGCGGTCAGCGCCGGGGCGGGCGCGGCCTCCGGCATCGCCTATCTCCAGGGCGGCCGCTTTGAGACGATCGCGCATGTGATCGTCAACACCGTGGCCGTCACCTCCGGCATCGTCTGCGACGGGGCCAAGGCGAGCTGCGCCGCCAAGATCGCCGCGGCGGTGGACGCGGGGCTGCTCGGCCTTGCGATGGTGCGCGACGGCAACGAGTTCTACGGCGGCGACGGCATCGTGAAAAAGGGCGTGGAGAACACGATCGCGATCGTCGGGCGCCTCGCGCGCAACGGCATGCTCGAGACCGACAGGGAGATCATCCGCCTGATGCTCGAATGAGGGCGCCGTTGACAGAGTGCGGGACGATCCGTTATAATCAAAGTAATTTCCGATGGAAACAAATTGCGTAAAAGAGACGAGGGATCGACCTTGAGAAGGAGAGGCATGGGTTTTGTGATCGGCGCGGGCATCCTGCTGTTGCTGATGCTCGCGGTGCTGGAACTGAATAAGAACACGATTTTGGGCTTTGCGCTTGCGATCGCCGCGGCGGCGCTGTTCGTCTTTGTGCACGGACAGGCCGCGAACGGCGGGCTGCGCCTCCTCTGCTGGCTCGGGTGGATCGCGCTCTATGCCGCCATCCTCTTCGCCACCTGGCCGCCCGTCAGGGCGATCCCGGCGGTCGAGGGCAAAAGCGCGGGCGCGACGGAGATCATCACGCTCCGCGACGGCGAGGTGCAGGGCGTGCTGAGCGCGGATGGTGAGGTGGAGGTCTTTACCGGCATCCCCTATGCCGCCCCGCCTGTGGGCGAACTGCGCTGGCGCGAGCCGCAGGACGTCACGCCGTGGGATGGCGTGCGCGTCTGCGACCACTTTGCGCCGATGAGCATGCAGCCGACCAATCTGCCGATCTACGATTCTCTTGCCCAGATCATCGGCTATCATGATTACAAGATCTCTCTTGCGGACAACAGCCGCGCCCCCGTCAGCGAGGACGCGCTGTACCTCAACGTCTGGAAGCCCGCCGGCGCGGCGGAGGGACTGCCGGTGTACGTCTATGTCCACGGCGGCTCGCTGCAGACCGGCCAGCCCTGGTACGGCGATTACCGGGGCGAGAACCTGGCGCGCGAGGGTGCGGTCTATGTGAATTTCGCCTATCGTCTGGGCGTGTTCGGCTATCTCGCCGACAGCGAGCTGGCGGAAGAATCGCCAAACGGCACGACGGGCAACTATGGCCTGCTCGACCAGATCAAGGCGCTCGAATGGGTGCGCGACAACATCGCCGCGTTCGGCGGCGATGCGAATAACGTCACGCTCGCGGGCGAGTCGGCCGGTGCGGCCTCGGTCAGCGCGCTGTGCACCTCGCCGCTCGCGGCGGGGCTGTTCCGGCGCGTGCTGCTCGAAAGCTCGACCGTCGCCTCCATTGAGCCGCCGCATTCATTCCGTCTGCTGGACGAGGCGCTTGAAAGCGGCAAGGAGCTCAAGGCACGCTACGGCGCTGCAAGCATCGCCGATCTGCGCTCTGTTCCCGCCGAAAAGCTCGTGGGCGAAGCAAGCACCCAGCACCACATGACGGTCGACGGCTATGCTCTCACCGAGACGCCCTATGAATCCTACCGCAGGGGCGTTCACAACGAACAGGCGATCCTCCACGGCTATAACAGCCGGGAGAGCGGACCCTTTATCCTCTTCTCCCAGGCAAGCCTGAAGGACTATGAAGAGCGCATCGAGCGCTTTTTCGGCGAGCACGCGGGCGAGGTCCTTGCCCTCTATCCCGCGTCGACGGACGCCGAGGCAAAGGCTTACTGGGCCGAGATATACGGCGCGATCTTCTTTGATTATTCCCATTATTGCCTCAACCGGCTGGCCGTGGAGCGGGGCATCCCTGTGTGGGAGTATTATTTCTCCCGCGACAACGGCCGCCTCGGCCCGTGGCACAGCGGCGAGATGATCTACTGCTACGGCAACATCCCGGCGGACTCGAAGCTCTTCGATGCGCGTGACCGCGAGCTGAGCGGGCAGATCCTGCGCTATTTTGCCAACTATGCCAGGCACGGCGACCCGAACGGCGAGGGGCTGCCTGTTTGGGAACAGAACGGCAGCTCGTCGCGCCTGATGGAATTCGGCGATGAGACGAAGATGATCGACGAGCGCGAGCACGCCCTCTTCGCCGTTCTCGACGCGATGCAGGGCTGGACGGATTAACCGTTTTTCCCGGAACAGAAAAAGGGGGCTGTGTGAAGCATTCACACAGCCCCCTTTTTTGTTTCGATCAGTTCCCGAAGACCCAGAAATGCGTCACGCCGAAGGCCTCGCGGATGAAGTAGTTGAGCATCACGAAGAAATAGCCCCACGGCGCGGCCACGCCCGCGGCGTCCGTCACGCCGAGCTTTTGGGCAAAGAGCTTGGCACGGTAGAGGTGATACGCGCTCGAGACGATCGCGACCTTGCCCTGCGGCTCGTCTCCCCGCTCGCGGATGATCGCGAAGGAGTTGATGAGGTTTTCCTCGGTCGAGGTCGCCTTGTCCTCGACAAGGATGCGCGCGCCATCGACGCCGTGGGAAGTCATATAGTCATACATGGCCTGCCCCTCGGTCACGGTCTCGCCCGGCCCCATGCCGCCGGAGACGATCGCGATGCTGTCCGGGTGGCGGTCGAGATAGTCCATCGCTCCCTCCATCCGGCGCACAAGCGTCAGCGAGGGCTGGTCGCGGTAGACCGCGGCGCCCAGCACGATCAGATAGTCGCGGCCGTCGTCGGCGTCGGTGCGGGCGTTTTTAATAATAAAGCTCTCCACCACACAGAAGTAGACGAGCCCGATGCAGGTGAGGATCACGACGATCTTCCACAGCACGGCGGGCAGAAAGTGGTGCAGCACCACAAGCGCGGCAACAAACAGCAGCGCATAGCCCCACCAGGCATAGCCCCGCGCCGCAAAGCGCAGCAGAAAGGCCAGCGAAGCGAGCGTGGCGGCGAGAGCCGCCCAGTTCGGCCGCAGGAACGCCACAGCGACGATGAGCAGCACGGCCGCCGCAGCGGCGACAGGGTAGGGCCAGACGCCCATCCCGAAGCGCGCCATCCCGAGTGCGGCCGCGGCAAGCACAAGCGCCGCAGCCAGCAGCAGCCAGGCAAGCAGACGTTTTTTCGTGTTCTTATGTTCAGCCATTGAGTTCCTCCCATTTTTCATACAGCGCCATCAGCTTTTCCTCGAGTCCTTCCTTCTCGGAGCCGAGCTCCATCAGCTTTTGATAGTCGCTGGGGTTTTCCGCCTCCTCGCGCGCGAGGGCGGCGAGTTTTTCCTCGAGCGCGGCGATCTCCTTTTCCGTTCTGGCGATCTGCCTCTCGGCGTTCGCCGGGCGGGGCTGGCGCGTGTCGCGCTTTTCTTTTTTCTCGGCCTTTTCGGCGTTCCGGCTGAAGACGGCCTGGCGCTCGCGCCACTCGCCGTATTCCTTCCAGCCGCCGCGAAAATCGGTGAACCGCCCGTCCTCCAGCGTCCAGATGCGCGTGGCAAAGCGCTCGATAAAAAAGCGGTCGTGCGAGACGAAGAGCAGCGTCTGCTCGAAGTCCGCCAGCGCGTCCTCGATCCACTCGCGGCTGGCGATGTCGAGGTGGTTGGTCGGCTCGTCGAGGATCAGCAGATTGATCTCACCGCCCATCAGCATACAAAGACGCAAACGGCTCTTCTCGCCGCCGGAGAGGGTCGCGACCGTTTTGAACACATCCTCGCCGCGAAAGCCGAAAGCCGCGAGCCGGTCGCGCGCCTCCTGCGGCTGGACCCGGCATTCCCAAAGCATCGTGTCGAGCATGCTGCGGCTCTCATCCGCAAAGCGTACGATCTGCGGCAGATAGGCCGCTTTGACCGCCGGGCCGCGGTAGATATAGCCCGCGTCGGGCGTCTCCTCGCCCATGAGGAGCTTTAAAAAGCTCGTCTTGCCCGCGCCGTTGTCGCCGATGAGGGCGATGCGCTCGCCGCCCGTGACTTCCAGCGAGACGCCGGAGAAGAGCACGCGGCCGGAAAAGCCCTTTTCCAGCCCGTCGGCCACAATGACCTCGTCTCCGTCAAAGTCGCGTTCGCGGAATTTGACGGAGAGCTTGCGCGCTTCGGTCGGCTTTTCGGTTTTCGAAAGGCGCTCGATGCGCTTTTCCATCGAGAAGGCGCGCTTGTGCAGCTTGTCCGCGCCCATAAAGGCCCAGAGATGCAGCTTGTCCGCCGCGCGCTGCAGCTGCTCGATCTTTGCCTGGTCCTTTTCGTATTGCTTGAGCTTTTCCTCAAAGCGGCGCTGCCGCTCGGCGACGAAAAAGCTGTAATTGCCGCTGTAAAATTCCGCTTTGCCGTCCACGATCTCGATGCAGCGCTGCGCCACGGTGTCGAGAAAATAGCGGTCGTGGCTGATGGCCAGCACCGTGCCTTGAAAGTGGAGGATGTACTCCTCCAGCCACTCGGTGGCGTGGAGGTCGAGATGGTTCGTCGGCTCGTCGAGCAGGAGGATGTCCGTGTCCTCCAGAATGAGCCGGGCCAGATTGACGCGCGTGCGCTCACCGCCGGAGAGCGTGTCAAAGCTCTGCGTGCGCATGGCGGGCGTGATGTCGAGCCCGTTCGCCACGCGGTTGCGCTCGCTGTCCATCTCATATCCGCCGAGACGGCGAAAGTCGTCCGACAGCCGGTCATACTCCCGCAGCAGGGCGGGAGAGCTGTCGTGCTCCATTTCCGCGGCCAGATCCTCGAGCCGGGCGCTGATGGCGTACAGCCGCCGGTGGGCGTCGCGCAGCACATCCTCGGTCGTCCAGCCGTCGGGGAAAACGGGGATCTGGGAGATGAGCCCGATCCGCTTGCCCGGCGCGACCGCGGCCGTTCCCTCGTCTGCGCGCTCCTCGCCGCAGAGGATGCGGAAGAGCGTCGTCTTGCCGCAGCCGTTCGGACCGAGGATGCCGATATGCTCGCCGGAGTTGACCGTGAAGGACAGCCCGTCGAGTATTTTTTTGCCGACCTCAAAGGATTTTTCGAGGTCTTTTACCGTAATGTCGATCATAGTCCGTTCCTTGTTACCCCTCCGCCGCGATGGCCGCGCGCAGGATCTTCGCCGCCGCCGGCGCGGCGCTGATCAGTCCCGCGCCGCCGTGCTCGATCATCACGACGAAGGCATAGGGATGCGCCGCATCGTCGAGAAAGCCGGTGAACCAGCTGTGCGGCTCGCCGCTGCCGACCTCGGCCGTCCCGGTCTTGGCGCAAAGGCCGTAGAGACCGGGAAAATTCGTCTGGGGATCATAATGCGCCGTGACGTTATAGCTCATCATTTCCTTGAGCTTTTTTGCCGTACCCTCGTTTATGAGACGCGTCTGTACAGGCTCCTCGTCCGAAAGGATCAGACGCGGGGTCGCGAGCATGCCGTCGTTTGCGATCGCCGCGACGTAGCGCAGCATCGCAAAGGGCGTGATAAGATCGGTGGACTGGCCGATGCCCGACCAGGCCAGCTCCGGATTGCCGGCGTATTCGGTGCGGTAGTTGCCGGGAACGGCATAGAGCCCATCAAGCTCCAGCGTGTCGAGAAAGCCGTAATCCCGCACGTGACGGTAAAGACTGTTATAGCCCGTCGCTACGGCGATCTGGGCAAAGGCGCTGTTGCACGAGTTGGCAAGCGCCTGCTCGACGCTCTGGTAGCCGTGCACGCCGGTGCAGTGGATGTCCACGGTGCCGATCGTGTATTCACCCTCACAGAGAAACTGGCGGGAGAAGAGATCGGGCACGTCCTCGATCGCGGCCGCCGCCGTGACCAGCTTGAAGATCGAGCCGGGCGGGAAGGTGGCGGTGAGACAGCGGTTGATAAACGCCGTGTCGGCGACCTTTGCCTCGCCGTTGATCGGGTCGACCGAGGGCAGCGAGACCATCGCGAGCACCTCGCCGGTCTTATAGTTCATCAGCATCGCCGCGCCGCGCCGGTTATAGCCGATCGCGTTCCACGCCGCGCGGCAGAGCGAGGCGTCGACCGTCAGCGTAAACTGTTTGGGCTCCTTTTTCGTCGTGCCGGAGAGCAGCTCGTATTCCTGCATATCGCCCCAATAGGCGCTGAGCGCGCCCGTGCCGGTGCGGTTCCAGTAATCGCCCGTCACGTGATAGCAGGCCACGCGCGTCTCCGCGTCGTCGGAAAAGGCGCTCTTCGTCGCGTCAAAGGAGGCGAGGACGACACCGTTCCGGTCGCGCAGCTCTCCGCCGGCGCCGGCGTTGGCGCGCGAGAAGTACAGCGCCCAGTCGCGCCCCTCGTCGACATAGCGCAGCACGAACACCGTCATCCCGAAGATGATCGCCGCGGCCAGCAGCAGCACCGTAAAGGCGCGCCGTGTGATCTTTTTCATGCGCCGCGGCCCTTCCTTTCCATTGGAGAACTGACAGCATGGCCCTGCATGGCCGTCCTGTTTAAATTGGTCATTTCGGTCATGCGCCGCGGCCTCCTCTCTTCGTACCTGCGCTCTTCGTCCGGGCTTTGCGTTCGTCCTTCGCCGAAGCGGAGAACAGCTCCGCGACCGGGCGGACGACAAAGCTGCCGCCGCGCCGCGTGTCGGCGCCCTTGATAAAGGCCATCATCATCCAGCAGGCGAGCAGCGACGTCCCGCCGCGCGAGACGAAGGGGAAGGTCACACCCGTAAAGGGCAGCAGGTCGAGCGAACCGAATACGTTGAGCGCCATCTGCGCCATCAGCATGCTGACGGCGGCGCAGGCGGCGATCGCGTAATAGGCCGAGCGGCCGCGCCGCGCCGTGCGCACGGCGAAAAAGCTGAGCGTCAGGACGGCAAGCACCATGCACAGCGCGATGATGAGCCCCTGCTCCTCACAGATCACGGCAAAGACCATGTCGGTGTCGGCCGCGACGATCTCCGTCAGCCAGCCGCCGCCCGCGCCCTTGCCGAACAGTCCGCCTCCCGCCGCCGCGCCGAGTGCGCGCGTCTGCTGGTAGCCCGCGCCGTAGACGTCCTCCCACACATGGCCCCAGGTGGCAAAGCGCCGGGCGATATAGGGACGGATGCTCACGGCAAGGAAGCCCGCCATCGCCGCGCCGGAGACGGCGAGGAACACCGTCGCGATCGAGCCGGAACGTAAAAACGAGATCACCAGGAAACAGAGGAAGAACACAAGCGCACTGCCGAAATCACCGATCAGCGCGAGCGCGCCGACGCAGATCGCCGAAAAGACGATGAACACGATGAGGTTGCGCCGCCGGTAAAGACGGTCGAGCGTCGCGGCGCCGACATAGATATAGGCGACCTTGACCAGCTCCGAGGGCTGGAAGGAGATCCCGGCGACGGAGAGCCAGCTCTTCGCGCCGTTTAAGGTGTCGCTCGTCGCAAGATTCAGCCCCAGCAGCGCCACGGCGAGCGCCGCGACAAGAAGACGGGTGCGCTCGGTGCGGCGCAGATCGCGCAGCCACAGCCCCAGCAGCAGGAACAGCACAAACGAGATGAGGATCAGCACCGTCTGCTTGAACATGTCCTGCGGCACGGCCGAGGCCGTCACCGAGACGCCGAGAGACGTGAGATAAAAGGCGATCGTCTCGACCTCAAAGCCGCTGCGGCCGATGAGACGCATCGCGTAATAGCAAAACCATTCGAGCAAGATCAGCACCGCGAAGCCGAGCGCGACGGAGAGCGTCTGCCCTTCGGGTGCGGTGAACAGATGCTGAAAGAGGAGCAGCAGTTCAAAGAGCGTCAGTTCAAAGAGCGTCAGAGCGGGGGAGACGCTCTTGCCGGCCGAGGTGCGCTGAGCGTCGAGCGCGCTGCCCTTTGCCGCGCCGAGATCCTGCAGACGCATCGTCGCGCCGCCGACTCGTACGGCGTCGCCGCTTTCGACCTCGGCGCCGCCGGCAGATACGGCCTCGCCGTTCACGCTCACGCCGCCGCGGGAAAACACGTCAAAAACCATCCAGCGCCCGTCGTCGCGCCGCTTTAAAACAGCCTGGATGCGATCGACATCCTCGCGCTCGACGCGGATGTCGGCCGAGCGGGCGCGCCCGATCAGATTTTCCCAGTGCGTGACCGGGACCGAATCGCGCCCGAAGCGAGCCGTGGCCCAGGTCTCGGCCTCAAAGCCGGCAGAGAGCATCGAACGGATGCAGCGGATCATGATCACGAGCGAGAGCGCGATCATCGCGTATTTCGACCAGGTCATGCAGCTGTCCAAGAAAGCCTCCGTACGAATGCCCTCCTTTCCATAGTAAAAAACGCATTATATTATACCACGTCCGGCCGCCCTTGACAACAAAAGCGCCGCTCCGCGGGCCTCGTTTTGCCACGGAACGGCGCGATCTTAAGGATTTTTCAGCTTTCTTTTCCGCCTTCTGACAGCAGACGCTCCTCGCTTGCGCGGCACAGCGCGATCACACGCTCGAAGAAGGCCGCTGTCTCCGCTTCATATTCGGCGGGACTCTGCGCCGCGACGGCGGCGAGCTTTTCTCTTTCGCGCGCCTCGTCGAGCGCGCCGAGCCCGTGTTCCTTTTTCCAGACGGCGATCTCGCCGCAGAGCGCAAGCCGGCGCGCAAAGAGCGCAAGCAGCTCGCGGTCGATGTCGTCGATCGCGGCGCGGTAATCCTTCAGTTCCATCACAAAACCTCTTTTCCGGTTTTCTCCTGCGTCCACTATACGCAGCCGCGGCCTTTTCTGTCAAGAAAAACAAAGGACCGTACGCCCTTTGCAGAAACGTACGGCCCTTCGTTTTGGGAGAAAAGAGAGGATTAAAGGAGTAGAAAAGTAGCAAATGGAATGGAGGGATCAGCTCTTCGCCTCGTCAAAGGTGATCGTGAGCGTGATCTCCTCGCCGCCGCGGTAGACCGTTACCTCGGTCGTGTCGCCGGCGGAGAAGCTGTGCAGCGCGCTTGTCAGATCGGTATAGCCGGTGATGCTGCGCTCGCCGAGCTTGATGATGATGTCCTTTTCCTGCACGCCCGCCTTGTCGGCGCAGCTGCCGGATTCGACCTGGTAGACATAGGCGCCGAGCGGCATGCCCCAGTACTGGGCGTACATGGAGTTGTAGCGCTGGTCGACGGAGACGCCCATATAGGCCTTGCCGGAGACATAGCCCTTGGTGATGAGGTCGTTTGCGATGCTCACCGCGTCGTTGATCGGGATGGCAAAGCCAAGTCCCTCGACGCCGGTGCTGGCGTATTTCGCGGTGACGATGCCGATGACCTCGCCCGCGGCGTTGTACACGGGGCCGCCGGAGTTGCCGGAGTTGACGGCCGCGTCGATCTGGAACATGTTGATGGCGACTCCGCTCTCGTCCGAGGTGATCAGACGGTCAAGCGCGCTGACATGTCCGGTGGACATCGAGAAGTCCAGCTCGCCGAGCGGGTTGCCCACGGCGTAGACGAGATCGCCCACCGCGATGCTGCTGCTGTTTCCGAAGGTGACGGGGGTAAGACCCTCGGCGTCGATCTTCAAAACGGCGACGTCGTTGTATTTCTCATAGCCGACGATGCTCGCGACATAGCGCGTGCCGTCGCGCAGGATGACGTTGACGTCCTTGCTGTTCTGGGCTGCCAGCTCGATGACGTGATAGTTCGTCAGGATATAGCCGTCGGACGAAACGATAAAGCCCGTGCCGGAGACGGCGGAGGAGCTGTTCATGCCGAAGAAGTTGGTATAGGTGACCTCGGTCGTGATGCCGACGACCTGCTCGCAGGCCTGTTCATAAAGCTGCGCGGCCGTAAGAGCCGAGCCGCTCGATACCGGCGTCGCCGCCGTGGCGCTCTCGCCGTCTGCGGCGGCAGCGGCCTCTCTCGCCGCCTGGGCCAGGACCAACTCGTTGCGGGCCTGCTCAAGCGACTCGACCCGCTCGCTCAGCCGGCCGGCCATGAAGCCGCCGCCCACGACGCCGCCGAGAATGGCGCACACGAGACACAGCGCGATCAGCCCGATCAGCCTGCCGCCCTTGCCGCTCTTTTCCTTCTTCACCGGCTTTTTCGGCTCGGGAGGAGTGTAATAGCGGGGCGGGACGGTGTTCTCGTCGGCGGGCGTATAATGCGCGTCGGAATAGATGCTCTCTTTTTCAAAGCCGCCGCCATAGCGGTATTCACCGCCGGTTGCCGTTTCATTCTTCTGTTCGGAAATCTCGTTTTCGTTTTCCGGTTCGTACATGATCAATGGCCTCTTTTATGATGGAATGGGGGTTCTCCCCTCGTGTTCGGCTTTAGCATAAGCGGGAAATGTGACCTTGTGATGAACAAACGGGCAAGAATTTATAAACAAGATGTGAAAAAGCTGCGAAGGAAGCGGATCGTTCCTTCGCAGCTTTATACTATCGGATCTTATCAGAGCGCCTCGAGCTTTTCAAGCGCGATGCGCAGACGGCGCAGCGTCTCCTCGCGGCCGAGGATGCGGCAGATCTCCACAGCGCCGCCGGGAGTGACGGCCTTGCCGGCCGCGGCGATGCGCACGGGCCACATGACCTTGGCATTTTTCGCCTTCATCTGCTCGGCAAGCGCGACCATGGCGTTTAAGATCGACTCGTCGTCCCACTTCTCCAGCGCTTCGAACACCGGGATCACCGCGCGCAGCACGTCGCGGGAGCTCTGCTCGTCAGACTTGGACTTTTTGTGGATGAAGAGCTCGGTCGAGTATTCCGGCAGCGCGTCGAAGAAGTCGAGCTTCTCCGGGATCTCGCTGAGGATCTCGGTGCGCTGCTGCAGCAGCGCGGCGATCGCGTCGGCGTCGATGGCCTCGTTCGTCACGGCCTTGCGGATCCAGGGACGCGCCGCGGCGGCATAGTCCTCGGCGCTCATCGCGCGGATATAGGCGCTGTTGAAGTAGCGCAGCTTTTCAATGTCGAAGATCGCGGGGGACTTGGAGATGCCGGCAATGTCAAAGCATTCCTTCAGCTCGTCCATCGTGAAGAACTCCTGCTCGCCCTTCGGGCTCCAGCCGAGGAGCGTGACATAGTTGATCACCGCGTCGGTCAGAAAGCCCTGGGCGATGAGGTCCTCATAGCTCGGGTCGCCGTGGCGCTTGGACATCTTGTTGTGGGCGTCGCGCATGACCGGCGAGCAGTGGACATAGTGCGGGATGGGCCAGCCGAAGCCCTCGTAGAGCAGGTTGTACTTCGGCGCGGAGGAGAGATATTCGCTGCCGCGCACGACGTGGGTGATGCCCATCATATGGTCGTCGATGACGTTGGCAAAGTTATAGGTCGGCAGGCCGTCGCGCTTGATGAGCACCTGGTCGTCGAGCGTGGCGTTCTCCACCGTGATGTCGCCGAAGATCTCGTCGTGGAAGGTCGTTGTGCCCTCGTGCGGGATGCGCTGGCGGATGACATACGGCTTTCCTTCAGCCGCGAGCTTTTCAGCCTCCTCCGGGCTGAGAGAGCGGCAGGGGTCGTCGCCGCGGTCAAACTCGCCGGAATCCTCCTCGCTCTCCGCCTTCTCGCAGAAGCAGCGGTAGGCGTGGCCGCGCTCGATGAGGAGCTCGGCGTATTTGCCGTAGAAGGGGCGGCGCTCGGTCTGGACGTACGGGCCGACGGGACCGCCGACGTCCGGACCCTCGTCGTGCTCAAGGTGGCACTCGCGCAGCGTCTTGTAGATCACGTCCACCGCGCCCTCGACGAGGCGGCCCTGGTCGGTATCCTCGATGCGCAGCAGGAATTTGCCGCCGGCGTGGCGCGCAATCAGATAGGTATAGAGCGCCGTGCGCAGGTTGCCCACATGCATATAGCCCGTGGGAGAGGGGGCAAAGCGCGTGCGCACCTCGCCGTGGGGGATGCGCGCTTCCATTTCGTCAAACCATGTATGATCGATCATATCGTTCCTCCGTAAAGCCGGGAACTTCCGCCCCGGCGGGTTATCACAAGCACTTATCTTATTTTAGAAATTCCCGGTTGTCAAGCCGAAGTTCTTTATGGTAAAATACTGTCTCGGTAATTCTCCCCGCCCGCCTGTCGGGCCAGGTATGTATAAATGAGGTGGCAAGATGGATACAATCCCTGTGGAAAAGAAAAAAATCATGCTCTCGGGCATCAAGCCCACCGGCGATCTGACGCTGGGCTCCTATCTCGGAGCGATCAAAAACTGGGCCGAGCGCGCCGAGCAGTTTGACTGCTATTACTTCATGGCCGACCTGCACGCGCTCACCACGCGCAACGACCCCGCCACGCTGCGGCGCCGCACGCTCGAGCAGCTGGCGCAGTATGTCGCCTGCGGCCTCGACCCGGAGAAGAACACCCTTTTCCTGCAGTCCGACGTGCACGAGCACGCCGAGCTCGGCTGGATCCTCAACTGTTATACGATGTTCGGCGAGCTGAGCCGGATGACCCAGTTCAAGGACAAAAGCGCGAAAAACGCCGAGAACATCAACGGCGGCCTCTTTACCTATCCCGCGCTGATGGCGGCCGACATCCTGCTCTACCAGGCGGACTTCGTCCCCGTTGGCGAGGATCAGAAGCAGCACTGCGAGCTCACACGCGACATCGCGATCCGCTTCAACAACCTCTACGGCGAGACCTTCAAGGTGCCCGAGCCCTATGTGCCCAAGGTGGGCGCGCGCATCATGGATCTCTTGAACCCGATGAGCAAGATGTCCAAGTCCGACGAGATCGGCAACGGCCGCGTGTGCATCATGGACGCGCCGGAGGACATCGCCCGCAAGTTCAAGCGCGCCGTGACCGATTCGGACACCGAGCACTGCGTGCGCTATGACCCGCAGAACAAGCCGGGCGTGGCAAACCTGATGAACATCTATGCCGCCGTCACGGGCGAGAGCTTTGAGGAGATCGAGCGCGAGTTTGACGGCAAGGGCTACGGCGTGTTCAAGCCCGCCGTGGGCGAGGCCGTCATCGAGACGCTGCGCCCCATCCGCGAGGAGGCCACGCGCATCATCGCCGACAAGGCCTATCTGCGCGACATCTACACCGAGGGCGCCCACCGCGCCCAACGCATCGCGTCGCGGACGCTGCGCAAGGTCTATAAAAAGGTCGGGCTGGTCGAAAAACCGTTTTAAGAGAATCTACATACGATACGGCGGGCACTGCCCGCCGTATTTTCCGTGATGGAGTTGTTTTTCGATCATGATGTACGATTCGCTTCCGCTCCCGCTGCGCATCGCCGCAGCCATGCTTGTCTCTTTTCTCTGCGCCGCTTTTGTCACACCGTCTGTGGCCTCTCTTGCCAGACGTGTCAAGGCTATCGACCTGCCGGGCGAGGAGCGCCGCGTGAACGAGCGCGCCGTGCCGCGCCTCGGCGGCGTGGCGATCCTGCTGGGCTTTTTTGCCTCCGCCCTCGTCTTTCTGCCGCCGCGCGCCGCGCTCGGCGGCGTGATGCGCGCTGCGCTGCTGATCGCGCTGATGGGCTTTCTGGACGACTGCTTTTCGCTGCGTTCGCCGCTCAAGCTCGCCGTTCAGCTTCTCGCCGCCGTCCTGGCCTGGCGCGCCGGGGCGCGCATCGAGATCCTCACTGTGCCGTGGGGCGAGGCGCGCTACGTTCCGCTCGGGGCGCTGTCGCTGCCGCTGACGGTGCTCTGGCTCGTCACCTGTACGAACGCGATGAACCTCATCGACGGGCTCGACGGGCTTGCCGCGGGCGTGGCGGTGATCGGCTCGCTTACCATGCTCTTTGTCGCCGCAGCCGTTTCCGAGGGGGAGATCGCGGTGCTGCTCGCTGCGCTTACCGGGGGCTGTCTCGGCTTTCTGCCGTATAACCGCAGCCCGGCGCGGATCTTTATGGGCGACGTCGGGTCGCAGACGCTGGGCTTTCTTCTCGGCGCGGCGGCAATGGTGGGGCTCTTCAAGGCCCACGCGCTCGTGACCTTTCTTGTGCCGCCGGCTGCCTTGGCGCTGCCGCTCGGCGACACGGCCTTCGCCTTTCTCCGCCGCGCGCTGCGCCGGCAAAACCCGCTGCGCGCCGACCGCGGCCATATCCACCACATTCTGCTCGACAGCGGCATGGGGCAAAGAAAAGCCGTGGGACTGCTCTATGGCGTGTCGGCGCTCTCCGGGCTGCTGGCCGTCGCGCTGAGCGAAACGGGGGACACCGCCCGCGCCGCTGCGGCGCTGACGATGACCTGCGCGGGAGGCGCGGCCTGCCGCCTGATCCGGAGGCGGATCGTCCGCAGACGGCGGAGAGCGTCATAAAAGCAGCAGCGCGCCGAGCACGAACAAAAGCTCAAGCTCGCCGCTCTCGCGGTACATCAGATAAACGATCAAAAGAAGGATCAGATCCTCGGTCTCGAGCTCGAGCGTGATGCGCCCGAGCAGCGATTCGACCGCCTGGCGGATCGGCTCGACCGGTCCGTCTGTGAAAGGCGGAGGCGGCATCGGGGGAGGAGGAACGGGATGCGGACGCTGCGGCGCGTCCTCTACGCGGTGCGGCCGCCCTCCGCCGCCGTGATAGACCTTATACATGCCCCGCCTCCCCGCTCTCAAGGCCGAGCTTTGCCAGCGACGCGAGCCGCGCCAGACGGATCGCGCGGCCGAGCTTTTTGCCTCGCTTCTCGTCAAGACAGGCGGCGAGCGCCTCAAGCGCGGCAAGGCGCGGACTTTTCGCGCCGCCGCCGCGCAAAAGCTTCGAGAGCGACGCAAGATCGAGCCCGGGCAGGTCCTTCATCCCGTTTCCGAGAGATGCGGGATCCGGCGCTTCCGCCCTGCGCACGTCCGCCGCCTCCGGCTGCGGCGCGCCGCCCATCAACGACTGCGCGATCGCGCTGATGCGCGCAAGCTGCTCCGGGTCGTTCAAAACGCTGCGGATTTCATCCTCCAGCTCGCTCACGGCGCGCCCTCCTTCCTTATTTGCCCATGATCCGCTGCACGTCCGCGGCGAGATTTTTGCCCTCGGGTGTGGAGAGCAGCGTGCCAAGCATTCTTTGCAGCGCCGCGCCGTCGCCGCTCCTCACGGCCTTCTCCAGCGCCGCGCCGTCGATCATGCCTGAGAGCTTTTTGCCGTCCCGGGAGGCGGCAAGCTGCTCGAGCTCGCCCGCCTTCCCGCTGCTCTGCAGCGCGCGGGCGATCGATTCCAGATCCTTCATTGACCCCATCACACTCCTTATCCCGTCGCTTCATTGTATGCGGGTGGGAAAAGAAAAGATACAAAACAGGAGGAACACCCATGAAAATTGCCGTTTTTTCCGATACCCACGGCAATACGGGCAAAATGCTGCGCACGGTCGAGGCGCTGCGGCCGGACGCGGTTGTCCACCTCGGCGACTATGAGCGCGATACCGGGGGGCTGAAGAAGGCCTTTCCGGACATTCCGCTCTACCAGGTCTGCGGCAACTGCGACGTCAATTCGACCGGACCGGTCGACGCGGTCGTGTCCTTCGGTCCGGTAAAGACCCTTTTGACCCACGGCCACCGCTACAGCGTGGACTGGGGGCGGCTCGATTCGCTCGTCTACGCCGCGCAGGAGCGCGAATGCCGGCTCGTTCTTTTCGGCCATACGCACATGCCGGAGTATACCGAGATCGGCGGCGTCACGGTCATCAACCCCGGTACGGCCGGGAAGGGACACAAGCTGACCTGGGCGCTTGTCGAGATCTTTGACAACGGCGGCATCGCCGCCGAGATCCGGGACTTGTCATAAGAAATCCGGAATGGTAAAATAAAAGAAAGACAGAACAGGGAGGATCCGGATATGGCAAAGAAGATCACGCGCATCGTCCTGACCGGCGGCCCCGCCGCGGGCAAAACGACGCTCATCAGCCGCATTCTCAAGGAATTCAAGCAGGAGGACGGCTGGAAGGTCATCACGATCCCCGAGACGGCGACCGATTTGATCTCCGGCTTCGGCATCGGCCCGTTCCCGGGCTGCATGAGCATGCTGGACTTCCAGTATTACGTGATCGAAGATCAACTGCACAAGGAGCGGCTCGCGCTCCGCGCGGCGGAGGCCGTGCCGGAGGAGAAGGTGCTCGTCGTCTATGACCGCGCCCTCTTTGACGACAAGGCCTACATATCCGACGAGGAATTCCGCACCGTGCTCGCCCACTTCGGCAAGACCGAGGAAGAGGTGCTCGCGGGTTATGACACGGTGCTGCACCTGGTCTCCTGCGCCAAGGGAGCGGAGTTTGCCTATAACTACGGAAACGCCGCCCGCTATGAGACCGTCGAGCGCGCCCGCGAGATCGACGACAACACGATCCGCGCCTGGAGCGCGCATCCCTCACTGCAGATCATCGACAACTCCGTCGACTTTGAGGACAAAATCAACCGCGCCATCGCCGCGATCTACCGCGTTCTGGGCCAGGAGGTGCCGGACACGGACAAGAGCAAGTATCTCATCGCGATGCCGCCGGTGGAGCTGCTGCCGGAAAAGTACGGCGCCGTGCCGACCGAGATGATGCAGACCTATCTCACCGCCACCAATCCGCTGGCCGAGCGGCGCGTCCGCCAGCAGCGCAGCGGCGACGGCTACCTGTACTTTTACACTGAAAAGCGCATCGGCGAGGACGGCCGCCGCTGGGTGACCGAGCGGCCGATCAGCGAAAAGGAATACATCCGCTATCTGATGGAAAGCGATCTGACGCTGCGCGCCGTGCGCAAGACCAAGTACCGCTTCCACTATGCCGGACGGGCAATGGAGATCGACGTCTATCCCTTCTCGGACGAGCGGGCGATCCTCTTCGTCTATGGCAGCGGCCACGAGAACGCCGCCCTGCCGGAGGAGATCGCGGTGCTGCGCGACGTCTCGGGCGACGCGGACTATAAAAACCGCCGCCTCGCTTCGACGCAGGTTCTGTAACAAACGGGACGAAGCGGGCAGGCCCGGACGAGGCCTGCCCGCTTCGGTATCATACGATAAAAAACGCGAGGGCTCCTTTATGCTGTCTCTGCTGCTTGGGATCATTTATCTCTCCTTTATCAGTCTCGGTCTGCCGGACTCGCTGCTCGGCGCCGCGTGGCCGGTCATCCATACGGAGATCGGCGCGCCGCTGTCGGCCTCGGGCTTCGTTTTCATGATCATCGCCGTCGGCACGATCGTCTCGAGCCTGCTCAGCGACCGTCTGACACGGCGTCTCGGCGCGGGCAGGGTCACGGCGATCAGCGTGGCGATGACCTGCGCGGCGCTCTTCGGTTTTTCCTTCAGCCGCAGCTATGCGATGCTGTGCCTCTGCGCGATCCCTTACGGGCTTGGCGCGGGCGGCGTCGACGCGGCGCTGAACAACTATGTCGCCCTCCATTATGCCAGCCGGCATATGAGCTGGCTGCACTGCATGTGGGGCGTCGGCGCGACGGTGGGGCCGGCCATCATGGGCGCGGTGCTCGCCGCCGGGCACAGCTGGAACGCCGGTTATCGGACCATCGGACTGATGCAGCTGGTGCTTACGGCCATCCTGTTCCTCAGCCTGCCGCTCTGGCGCGCGGCCGCCGGCGGCGCGGCGGAGAGCGACAGGGAAAAGGCGCTGTCGCTGCGCGAGATCGTGTCGCTGCGCGGCGTCAAGGCCGTGATGCTGTGCTTCTTCTGCTATTGCGCGGCCGAGCAGACGGTCGGCCTTTGGGCGAGCAGCTATCTCGTCACCGCCCGCGGCGTCGATCCGGTCACGGCCGCGAAGTGCGGCAGCCTTTTCTTCCTCGGCATCACGGCGGGAAGGGCCGTCAGCGGCTTTCTGACCTTTAAGCTCGGCGACAGGGAGATGGTGCGTCTGGGGCTTGGGATCATCGCGCTGGGCATCCTTCTCGTGCTGCTCCCCGTCGGGAACGGCGCCGCGCTTGCCGGGCTGATCCTCATCGGCCTGGGCTGCGCGCCGGTCTATCCCAGCCTGATCCACTCCACGCCTGCCCATTTCGGCACGGAGCGCTCCCAGGCGATCATCGGCGTGCAGATGGCAAGCGCCTATACGGGCACGTCGCTGATGCCGCCGCTCTTCGGCGCGCTTGCCGCGCGCACGTCGATCCGCGTCTTTCCGCTGTATCTGCTCGTGCTGCTCGTGCTGATGATCCTTTCGCACGAAAGGCTCATCCGCAGCACGGAAACGACATAAATCACGAAAAGCGGCCTCCCCGACGGGGAGGCCGCTTTTTATCAATCAAACACGATCGCGTCGGCGAGCAGACTGTACTCATCCGGCGGATAGATCGTCCCATAGGGGACGGGATCGATCGCATAGTCCTCCCGCAGCGCCGCGACGGTTTTTTCCGAATACGTCTGCACGGTGAGACTCAGGTAATACTGCCTGTCCGTATCGTTCCGGTCAAGCGGCATGCCGATAATCTCGATCGTGACGTTCGTTGCGTCGGTATACTGCTCCGGCGTTTCATAGAAAAAGTATTGCTGGCCGATCCGCTCCGCCTCCAAATCCGGCAGGAGAGCATCGAAAAAGAGTTTCTGCGCCTCGTCCGAGGAGAGAGGAAGATGCTGATATCCGGCCTCTGTCTGCCAGTTGATCGCGCCCCCTGCAATGAGCATGTCCTCATACGGGAAATCGCCGAGCGTCCGCTCCAGGATCGCCTCACGGCAGTTGAACAGCGCGCTCATCCGCCGAAAGTCCGAATCCGGATCAAGCATCGCGTCGCGCGTGACGGCCAGACGGTAGTTGCGCAGCAGTGTCGAGCCGTCGCGCAGGTGGTAGGTGATCTCGTAATACTGCCCCTCGCCCGCGCTCTCGTGCGCGGCCTTGTGGGTAATAATATCCCGCTGCAGCTCACAGACGGCCTCAATATTCTCCGGCTCGTCAAGCGTGAGAAAGCGCAGCGACACACTCTCGACCTCTGCCGGGTCGGGCACGCGGCGCTCATAACCGAAGAAATCGTTTTCCCATGCGACAAAGAAGAGGAGGATCGCGGCGCACAAAACGGCGAGCTTTTTCCAGCTGCGGAAGAACACGCGCGTCGTCTTGCACATCAGCATCTCCGCGCCGTACCATCCGATAAAGGCGCTGATGCACGCGAGCACGGCCAGAAACACCGCCGCACCGGGGCCGAAAAGGCTGCGGTTAAAGCGCCAGTCGAACACAGCGGCGGGCAGAACGATCGCACAGCCGACCGCCATGCAGAAACGAAACAGAGGCTTGAGCGTATCAAAGGCCACGGCGTCGCCCGCGCGCTCAAGCGCCCTGCGGCGGAAGAGCAGCAGCGCCAGCATCGCCAGGACAAGCCCGCATCCGGCATAGATCGCCATCAGCCCCACGTCGTTCAGCCTGTAGGCGTCCGGAATGGCGAGGCCTGCTTCATCGAACACCGAGGAGACGGAGAGCCCTTCCACGACACGACAAAGCGGCGAGAGTACGCCTAAGCTTTCCCGGCGGACCGCCATTCCATAGACGAAATAGGCCATCAGATGCCGCAGACAATACTCCGCCGCCACAGCCGCGCAGCCGATCAGAAGCCACGCGAGCGGCAGGAGCAGCAGATTGCCCGTCAGCATCGCACAGAAGACCGCAAAGCCCAAAAACGCGATGACGCCAAAGGCCGTGACCGCCGCCCAGATCAGGATCGGCCCGGCCTCGGCCATGCCGGAGGGAACGGCTACGGCGAGCGTGAGCAGCGCCGTCACCGCTACGGCGGCGAGACACATCCCCAGCACAGTGAGATACGAGCTTAGAAACAGCGACGGCCGCGAGAGGGGCAGCGAGCCCATCGCCGCGCTGCCGCGCATGCTGTACATCCAGGCGAAGGCCGCCATGACGCACAAAAGCGTGAACACAGCCGAGAGCAGCACGCAGGGGCGTACCGCGCTCAGCACGGCGTAGTTGAAAAACCGGTCGGGACTGTACGGATTGCGGCTGCTGCTCATCACCGAGACGGGCAGGAGCAGCATCAGCCCCAGAAAGTAGACCGCCCACAGCAGCCAGTAGCGGCGCAGCAGGTCGCGCGCGATGCCGCGGTTAAAGGACCATGTCCGAGAGCGCATGCCCGGCACCTCCCAACTCATAGATAAAGATCTCCTCGAGCGACAGCGGCAGCACATCCAGAAAGAGCGGCTGTGTCGCGGCGAGCTTTTGCTGAAGCTCATCACTCTTCCCGCGCAGGATCAGTGTGCGCAGGCGGCCCATGGCGCTCTCATGCAGGATCTCAAGCCCCTCCGGGACGTCTCCGCCGTCGGCATAGGCCAGCTGGATCTTGACGATGTTGTCCTGCAGCTCGGTCAGCGTGCGCTCGAGCAGCATCTTCCCATTGTTCATGATGCCCACATGGTCGCAGACATCCTCCAGCTCGCGCAGGTTGTGCGACGAGACGAGCACCGTCGTGCCGCGCTCGGCCACGTCGGCGAGGATCAGCCCCCACACCGCGCGGCGCATCACGGGATCAAGCCCGTCGACCGGCTCGTCTAAGATCAGCACCTCCGGGCACTGGCTCAGCGCCAGCCAGAAGGCGGCCTGCTTCTGCATCCCGCGGCTGAGACGGCGCATCGGGCGCGTGTCGTCCAGCCGGAAGGCGCCGCGCAGCGTCTCATAACGCTCGAAGGAAAAGCGGGGACAGAGCGAGGCGTAAAAGCGCGCCATGTCGGAGATGCTGTCCGAGGCGTGGAAGAAGACCTCGTCCGGGATAAAGGCTATCCGCGCCTTGACAGCCGGGTTTTCAAACACCGCCTCTCCGCAGACGGACACTTCGCCCTTCTCCGGGCGGTAGACGCCTGCGAGATGGCGGATCACCGTGGTCTTACCCGCGCCGTTGGGGCCGACCAGTCCGTAGACCGCGCCGCGCGGAACGGCAAGATCGAGCGAACGCAGCGCCGCAAAATCGCCGAAGTGTTTTTCCAGCGCGCGGCATTGTATCATCAATTCACGCATGTCTCTTTGCCTCCCTGTATCGATCGGATCATGTCTTCCTCGCTCACGCCGGCGGCACGCAGCTCGTCTGCCAGAGCGGCAAAGCGCGCAAGCAGCTCCTGCCGGTGCGCCTTTCGCGCCGCGTCGCTGAGACTGGCAAAGCTCCCCTTGCCGGGGACGGAGCAGAGATAGCCGCCGGATTCCAGCTCGCGATAAGCGCGCTGGATCGTGTTGGGGTTGATGGCCAGTGTCCCGGCCAGCTCCCGCACCGAGGGCAGCTTTTCCCCTGGCGCAAGAACGCCCGTGACGATCAGATTGCGCAGTGCGTCATAGACCTGTTCATAGATCGGCCGCGGATCGCGGAAATCGATATGGATCAAATCGCAGCCCTCCGTTTCAACTGTATTAATTCGATTAATACAATTATAGCGTACTCGATCTCTTTTGTCAAGAACCAAAAAAGAAAGCGCCACCCGGCGCTTCCTTTTCCTGTTTTGTTTTCAGTCTTGCGCTTCTTCCTCCTCCGGCGGGGGAGGGACAGCTTTCTTCGCGGCGCTTCGCTGCTCGACGACGGCGTTGATGCACCCGCCGATCAGCAGAAACTGGAAGCAGTAGTACATCCACATCATCGCGACCATGATCGTGCCGATATAGCCGTAGGCGCCGAACTTGTTCGACACCGCGATGTACAGCGAAAACACCCACGAGAACACGGCCCAGGCCACGGCGCAGAACAGCGCGCCCGGCCACTGGCAGACGGTGCGGTGCGCCCCGGCGGGCACCCAGCGGTACAGCAGCAGGAACGAGAGCGTTAAAATCGCGAGCACGAGCAGATAGCGCATGTATTTCGTCAGCGAAAAGAGCCGGTCGAAAAAGCCTCCCTGCGGCAGCTTTTCGCGCAGATAGGTCGAGATCACGCCGCCGTAGACCATAACGCCGAGGCTGATAATGATGATGATCACGAGGATCAGCATATAGACGACAGCACGGGCGAAGAATACGACGACGTTGTCGCGCCGCCCGACCTCGTAAACGGCGTCGAGCCCTTTCATGATCGCGCGCATCGCGCTCGAGGCGGAAAAGAGCGTCAGCAGGATGGAGACGGTGATCACGCCGCCGCCGCTGCGGTAGATGCTGCCGACGATGGGGGAGATAACGTTATAGACAGACTCCGGTACTGCGGAGGCGAAGACATTCAGAACATCGGCCTGGTCAAAGGGAAGATAGCGGATCAGGCTGACGAGCAGCATCAGAATCGGCACGAGCGACATGAACAAAAAGTAATCGGAGGCCGCCGCGTAAACGGCGACCTTTTTCTTTCCGATCATGTCGAACACCGAGGCTACCGCCCCGGCGGTCTTTTTGATGTTGGCCATTCCGCGGCGATCAGACAGCGCCCGGCTTGCCGAGCATGCGGAACATGTTCTTCTTATAGGCCTCGACGCCCGGCTGGTTGAAGGGGTTGACGCCGGACATATAGCCGGAGATCGCGCAGGCCACCTCGAAGAAGCAGACGATCGCGGCAAAGCCCTCCTCGTCGCGCGCGGGAGCCTCGATCACGATGTTCGGCACGCCGCCGGCGATGTGCGCTTCCTTTACGGCGTCGGCCGCGATGCGGCAGACCTCGTTCAGGTCGCGGCCGGCGATGTAGTTCAGCCCATCGCCGTTCTGCTCGTCGAAGGGAACCTCATAGCTGCCGCGAGCCTTTTCAAAGCGGACCACGCTCTCCATCAGCATGCGCGGGCCCTCCTGGATGAACTGGCCCATCGAATGGAGGTCGGCGGTGTACTCGACGCTGGCGGGGAAGATGCCCTTTGCGTCCTTGCCCTCGCTCTCGCCGTAAAGCTGCTTCCACCACTCGGCCATGAAACGGAAGCTCGGTTCATAGCAGCCGAGGATCTCGACACCGTAGCCCTTGTTGTACAGATTCTGACGCGCGGCGGCATACTGCCAGGCGGGATTGTCGCAGCCCTCGACGGCAAGCGCGTCCATCTCGCGGATGGCGGCGTCGATGACCTTGCGCACGTCGATGCCCGCGACGGCCATCGGCAGCAGACCCACGGCGGAGAGAACGGAGAAACGGCCGCCCACGTCGTCGGGGACGACAAAGCTCTCCCAGCCCTTCGCGTCGGCGAGCGATTTCAGCGCGCCGCGCTTCGCGTCGGTCGTGGCGAAAATATGCTCGTCGGCCTTGTCGCCGTATTTCTTTTCCAACAGCTCGCGGAAGATGCGGAAGGAGACAGCGGGCTCGAGCGTGGTGCCGGACTTGGAGATGACGTTGACGTCATAATCGTCGTCGCCGAGCTGGGCGAGAACGTCGCGCAGATAGTCCGCGCTCAGACCGTTGCCGACAAAGAACACGCGCGGATCGCCCGGGGCGGGGATGGGGCGCAGCAGCTCGATCGCGCCGCGCGCGCCGAGGTACGACCCGCCGATGCCGATGACGACGAGCGCCTTGGAGCGGCTGCGGATCTTATCTGCCGCGGCGAGGATGCGGTCAAGCTCGGTATCGCGGATCTTGCGGGGCAGATCGACCCAGCCGATAAAATCGTTGCCGAGACCGGAGCCCTCCTTGAGCGTCTTGTGCGCGAGAGCGGCAAGCGCGTAATCGGGGCCGGCGGCGGTGAAAAAGGCGGAAGCGCCGGAAAGATCGACTTTGACCATGGAAAAAGCCTCCTGTTACATTCATTTGTATGGAAAATGCCATAACAAAAATATTATACATCAATCTCAGGCGAATGCAAGAAGAGCTTTTCCCCTTCGCACCTCACAGCCCGAAGAGGCTGCCGGCCAGCTTGAGGAAGATGCCGCCGATCCCGATGCGGCCGACGTCCCGCGCGGCCGAGAGCGGGAGCCGGGAAAGCTCCTCGTCCCCGCGCGTGACCACAAGCGTTCCCGCCGCATCACCCGCGTGTACCGGCGCGGGGAGCTCTTCGGGCAGAACATAGGAAAAGCGGCAGCTCTCCCCGCCCTTGGGGGAGAGAATATAGCGATCCTCCCCGCCATAGCGCAGCGCCGCGCTCTCCTCCCGGCCGTAGACGACGGGAACGGCGGGCAGCTCGCTCTCCTCCGGCAGAGGCGTGAGCGTGAAGTTGGCAAAGGCATAGTTCAAAAGCGCCTTGGCGTCGGCGTTGCGCGATTCGATCGTGTCGCCGTGCATGATAACGGCGATGAATTCGACGCCGTCGCGCTCCGCCGTCGCGGCGAGACAGTACATCGCCTTGGACGTAAAGCCGGTCTTGAGCCCTGTGCAGCCGGGATACCAGTAGACCAGTTTGTTGGTGTTGCTCAACGAAAAGTTCCCGCCGCGGATCGTGTCCATCCAGATCGTGGAATAGCGCTTGATGAGCTCGTGGCGGACGAGCTCGCGCGACATGACCGCGACGTCCCGCGCGGTGGTGTAGTGGTCGTCATCGTCAAAAAGCCCCGTGCAGTTGGTGAAGTGCGTCCCGTCCATGCCGAGAGCGGCGGCGCGGCGGTTCATCCGCTCGACAAACACCTCCTCGGTGCCGCACAGATGCTCCGCCATCGCCACGGCGCAGTCGTTGGCCGAGACCACGGCGATGCACTTGAGCATTTCGTCGACGCTCATCTGCTCGCCCTCCTCGAGATAGACGCAGCTCCCGCCAAAGGAGGCCGCGCGGGCGCTGGCCGTGACGACGTCGTCAAGCGCAAGTTTGCCGTTTTCGATGTCCTCGACGATCAGCAGCAGCGTCATCACCTTTGTGACGCTCGCGGGCACGGTCCGCTCGTCCGCGCCCTTTTCATACAGGATCTCGCCCGTTTCCTTTTCCATCAGCACGGCATAGGGCGCGGCGATCTTCAAATCGTTGTCGCGCAGCGGCTCGGCCGCCATCTTCGGCAGGGGCAGCAGAAGCAGCGCCGCCAAAACGGACAGCATGCGTTTCATACTCTCATCACCTCGTTTATGGATATGCCCGGCGGAGGAGGAGCATGCGAGGTTGACAGAATTATGCATAATTCGACAAAAGACGGGCGGGATTATTCAGCCGGGGAGAAAATGAACAGTCTGTAAACAGCTGACTTTTCAACATTTTCAACAGACTTTCCCACAAGGACAAAAATGAATATGAATCGTCTTTCTGCGCGAAACAGTTTACGTAACAGAGGGAAGATAACCGAAAAGAATTCACAATTTTCTGTTGACGCGGTCCGCTCGGCGATAGTAAAATGAATCCGTATGAAAAGGGGGATCCGCATGAGAAGAATTTTCAACTGGGATAAAAAGTATCTCTACTGGGGCGTCACGGCTTTTTGCGTGATCGCCTGCTCGATCCTCTTCTATATGGCCCTGGCCTATCTGCCGATGATCGGCAGGGCGCTCGGCAGTCTCGGCAGGATTCTCAGCCCCTTTATCTGGGGCCTTGTGATCACGTATCTGCTCTCCCCGCTGTATAAAACGCTGTATAATAACGTTTTCCTGCCGATGACGGAACGGCTGTCAGGCAAAAAGAAAAAGGCCTCGCCGCGCGCGGCGAAGGCACTTTCCGTGCTGCTGTCGATCATCGTGTTTCTCGCGTTGATCACGGCCCTGGTCTATCTCATCATCCCGCAGCTGTATGCGAGCGTCGAGACGATCGTCAACAATTCCTCGACCTATGTCGCCAAAATCAGCGAATGGTCGCAGGGCATGCTGACGAACTATCCCGAGGTACAGAACTTCGTGACCGAAAAGTTTGAGGAGATCAACACCAATCTCTTCGCCTGGGTCCGCGATACGATCCTGCCTCGCTTCGGCAGCTTTGTCACGAATGTGACGGCAGGCGTATATTATTTCGTCCGCGCGGTCTACAACGTCGTGATCGGCATCATCGTCTCAGTCTATCTTTTAAGCAACCGCGAATCCGCAACGGCGCGGGCGAGACGGCTTTGCTACTGCGTGTTCGGCCTCGAGCGGGCGGAGAAGATCCGCGATGCGATCCGCTTTACCGACAAGACCTTCATGGGCTTTATCAACGGCAAGCTGCTCGACTCGGCGATCATCGGATTGATCTGCTATATCGTCTGCGCGATCTTGAAGATGCCCTATGCGCTGCTGGTCAGCGTGATCATCGGCGTGACGAACATCATCCCGTTCTTCGGACCGCTGATCGGTGCGATCCCCAGCGCCTTCATCATCCTGCTGGTCGACCCGCTCAAGTGTCTGATCTTCGTGATCTTCATCGTGATCCTCCAGCAGATCGACGGCAACATCATCGGCCCGAAGATCCTCGGCAGCTCGATCGGCATCAACGGCTTCTGGGTCATGTTCTCGATCATCCTCGGCGCGGGGCTGTTCGGCTTCTGGGGAATGGTGCTCGGCGTGCCGGTGTTCGTCGTGATCTACACGGGCATCACCGACCTTGTCGAGAAAAAGCTGAAAAAACGCGATCTGCCCGTCGATTCGCACGACTATGCGGAGCTTGACCACATCGATCCGATCACCCGCACACCCGTCAAAAAGACGGACGAGGAGTCGGACGACGACCCCGCGCAAGAGAGCGGGAGGGCGTAAATCAAACGAAAAAATCACGGCGGTGGAACTCCACCGCCGTGAATCATGCAAGGGCTTTTTATCTGTGGGCAAGAGTGTCTCGGGCGTCCTTGAGCGCAAGACAGAGCGCGTCGATGTCCTCCTGCGTCGTAAAGCGCGAAAGGCCGATCCTGAGCGCCCCGTCGATGACGGGAGCGGAGAGCCCGACCGCCTCGAGCACGTGGCTTCGCGCACCCTTTTTGCAGGCGGAGCTTTTTGAGACATAGATCCCGCGCGCTTCCAGGAAATTCATCAGCACCTCGCTGCGCCAGCCGGGGAGCGAAATGCTCAAAATGTGCGGCGCGGCCGAGTCGATGTGCAAAAGCTCGGGGATCTCGATGTGCAGCCGCTCGATCATCTGCGCCTTAAAGGCCGCCATACGGGCGCTGTTTTCCGCGAGCGAGCGCTTTGCGATCTCCGCCGCGGCGCCGAAGGCCGCGATCTGTCCGCTCGCCTCCGTCCCGGCGCGGCGGCCGTTTTCCTGCCCGCCGCCGACCAGAAAGGGCTGCAGCCGCAGTCCGCTGCGGACATACAGCGCGCCGACGCCCTTGGGCGCGTGGATCTTGTGGCCGCTGATGCTGATGAGATCGGCGCCGAGCGTTTTGGCCGAGAAGGGGACTTTCAGAAAGGCCTGCACCGCGTCGGTATGCAGCAGCGCCTTTGATCCAGCTGCCTTGAGCATCCGGGCAACAGCCGCAATATCGGTCACGCCGCCGGTCTCGTTGTTGACCATCATCAGCGAGACGAGCGCCGTATCCTCCCGCAGCGCGGCCTTAACGTCCTCTGTGCGGATCGAGCCGTCCGGCGCGGGCATGAGCCGCGTGACCTCCCAGCCGCGCTGCTCTAAAAGATCGAGTGAGCGGCGCACCGCGTCGTGCTCGACGGCGGAAGAGATCACATGCCGCCCGATGCGGCGGTTTGCCTCCGCGCCGGCGAGGATGGCCCAGTTGTCGCTCTCAGAGCCGCAGGAGGTAAAAACAAGCTCGCCCGGCGTACAGCCGAGCGCGTCCGCGACCTGTGCGCGCGCCGCGGCAAGCAGCTTTGCCGCCTCGCGCCCCTTCGTATGGGTCGAGCTGGGGTTGCCGTAGCATTCCGTCATCGCGCGCACGGCCGCCTCGGCCGCCTCGGGGCAGACCGCGGTCGTGGCCGCATTATCCAGATAATGTTCCATTCGATAACCGTTCCTTATGGAGAGATTTGTCATGAAGTATATTATATCCACTCTCGGCTGCAAGGTCAACCAGTATGAAACCCAGGCCATGGAGGCGCTGCTGCTCTCCCACGGGCATGCGCCGGCGGGCGAAGGCGAGCGCGCCGACGCCGTGATCGTCAACTCCTGTGCCGTCACGGCCGAGAGCGGGCGCAAGACCCGCCAGCTGATCCGCCGCCTGCACGAGGAGAACCCGGAGGCCGTCCTCGCGGTCTGCGGCTGCTATTCCCAGCTTGAGCCGGAGAGCGTCAAAGCCCTCGGAGCGAGGGTCGTCTTCGGCGCGGCCGAGCGGACAAAGTTTGTCGCGGCGGTCGAGCGCGCCGTCGCGGAGGGGGAGGAGACCGCCCTCATCGACAAGCCCTTTGAGCGCCGCGTGTTCGAGGAGATGCCCGCCGGAGCGCTCGGCGGACGGACGCGCGCGATGCTGAAGATCCAGGACGGCTGCGTCAATTTCTGCAGCTACTGCATCATCCCCTATACGCGCGGACGGCTGCGCAGCCTTCCGATCGAGTCGGCCTGCGCCGAGACCGCGCGCCTTGCCGCGGAGGGCTATCGCGAACTCGTGCTCACGGGCATCGAGGTCGCCTCCTACGGCGTCGATCTGCCGGGCAGACCTGGGCTTGCCGACGTCGTCGCGGCGATCGCCGCCGTCTCGGGCGACATGCGCATCCGTCTCGGCTCGCTCGAGCCGACGGTCATCACGGACGAGTTCTGCGAAAAGGTCGCGGCAAGCGGCAAGTTATGCCGCCACTTTCACCTATCGCTCCAATCGGGCTGCGATAAGACGCTGCGCGCCATGAACCGCAAGTATGATACCGCCGCCTTCTTTGCCGTGACCGAGCGGCTGCGCCGTGCCTTTCCCGGCTGCGCGCTGACGACCGATCTCATCACGGGCTTCCCCGGCGAGACCGAGGAAGACCACGCCGAAACGCTTGCCTTTATCGAAAAGTGCGCCTTTGCCGACATGCACATCTTCCCCTATTCCCGCCGCCCCGGTACAAAAGCCGACGCCATGCCGGACCAGTGCACCGCGGCCGTCAAAAGCCGCCGCGCCGCCGAGGCGCAGGCCGTCGCCGCGCGGATGCGGGACGCCTATCTGGCCGAAAACGTCGGTGCGGAGCTGCCCGTCCTTTTTGAAAGCGACGGCGGCGCGGGCTCCGTCGGCCACAGTGACAACTATCTGAAGGTGCGCGTGGCGGACGAGGGGCTGCACGGACAGGTCAAAACCGTCAAAATCACCGCCGTTTCGGGACAAGAGCTTGTCGGTTTTACCGTTTGACCCGTCTGCGCGTAAATGGTATAGTTAGGGCATAAAAACGCAGAACACAGAGAAGGTGAGAGCGTGGACAGACAGAATGCATTCAATTTCGCCGCGGGTCCCTCGACCATGCCGCAGAGCGTGCTGGAAAAGGCGGCGGCCGAGCTTTTGAACTATAACGGAAGCGGCATGTCCGTCATGGAAATGAGCCACCGCTCCGCCGCATTTCAGGAGATCTTCGACAAGGCGAAGGGCACGTTCCGGGACCTTTTGCACATCCCGGCGAGCCACGAGATCCTGCTGCTGCAGGGCGGCGCGACGCTGCAGTTCGCCGCGAT
Source organism: uncultured Eubacteriales bacterium (assembly GCA_900320595.1). GTDB lineage: Bacteria > Bacillota > Clostridia > Oscillospirales > Oscillospiraceae > Limivicinus. Next base: position 64,483 of record ONSW01000004.1, read on the forward strand.
CGCGATGAACCTGCTCGCCGGCGGCGAGGCCGACTATGCCGTGACCGGCCGCTTTTCTGGCCGCGCGGCCGAGGAGGCGAAGAAGTACGGCACCGTGCATCTTGCCTGCGACACCTCCTCTACCGGCCACGACCGCATCCCGCCGCAGGAGGAGCTGAAGCTCACGGACGGGGCGAAGTATTTTTACTACTGCGCGAACAACACGATCTACGGCACCGAGTGGCAGTATGTCCCCGAGACGGCCTGCCCGCTGGTGTGCGATATGTCCTCGGACATCCTGACGCGGCCGGTCGACTTTTCAAAATACGCGCTCGTCTATGCCGGGGCGCAGAAGAACATGGCGCCCGCCGGACTTACGGTCGTCGTCGTGCGCAAGGAACTCGCCGGGCACGAGCTGCCCTTTACGCCCGAAATGATGAGCTATGACGCCATGATCCGAACCGACTCCATGCTCAACACCCCGCCCTGCTGGTGCATTTACATGTTCTCCCTTGTGCTGGACTGGGTCAGGGAAACGGGCGGCGTAGAGGTCATGCGCGAGCGGGCGGAGAAGCGCTCGGCGCTCCTCTATGACGTTTTGGACGAAAGCCGTCTCTTTATCCCCCACGCGCAGAGAGACAGCCGCAGCCTGATGAACGTCACCTTTTCCACCGGAAAGAAAGAGCTTGACGCGCTCTTTGTCGCCGGCGCGGCGGCGAGAGGGCTGCTCGGCGTCAAGGGCCACAAGAGCACGGGCGGCATGCGCGCCTCGCTCTATAACGCGATGCCCCTTGAGGGCGCGGCGAAGCTGGCCGAATATATGAGAGAATTCGAGGCGGAACATGTTTAAGATCAAGACCATGAACAGCATCTCTCCCCTGGGGATCGAGGCTTTGACACGCCGCGGCTGCGCCGTCGGCGCCGATATCGACGCGCCGGACGCCCTGCTGATCCGCAGCGCGGATCTTCACGGCATGGAGATGAATCGCGAGCTTTTGTGCATCGCGCGCGCCGGCGCGGGCTATAACAACATCCCCGTCGAGGACTGCGCCGAGCAGGGCATCGTCGTCTTCAACAGCCCCGGCGCGAACGCCGAGGCCGTCAAGGAGCTGGAGATGTGCTCGCTCGTCATGGCCTCGCGCGACGTGCTGGGCAGCATCGCGTGGGTCAGGTCCATCGCCGGCGAGGGAGAGAAGATTCCCGCGCTCGTCGAAAAGGGCAAAAACACCTTCGGCGGCCCGGAGCTGATGGGCAAGACCATGGGCGTGATCGGTCTCGGCGCGACGGGCGCGCTGGTGGCCAATCTCGCGGTGTCGCTGGATATGACCGTCCTCGGCTATGACCCGTTCATGAGCGTGGACGCGGCCTGGAACCTCTCGCGCGACGTCGTCCGCGCCGAGTCGCTGGACGACCTGCTTTCGAAGAGCGATTATATCAGTCTCAACGTCCCCTATACCGACGAGACACACCACATGATCTGCGCCGAGACCTTGGGCAAAATGAAGGACGGCGTGAGGATCATCAACGAGTCGCGCGCCGAGGTCGTGTGCGACGAGGATATGCTCGCCGCGATCGAAGGCGGCAAGGTCGCCCGCTATGTTACGGACTTCCCGAATGAAAAGCTGATCGGACAGAAGAATGTGATCGTCATGCCGCATCTCGGCGCCTGCACGCCCGAGAGCGAAGACCGCTGCGCGGTCATGGGCGCCAACCAGATCTATGACTATCTGCTCAACGGCAACATCAAAAACAGCGTGAACCTGCCCAACGTCTCGCTCAGCCGCATGGGCGTGTGCCGTCTGTGCGTCATCCACCGCAACGTCCCGCGCATGATCACGCGCATCCTCGATTTTATCAGCGACAAGAACATCAACGTCGAGCACATGATCAACAAGCCGCACGGCGGAGATGATCCTCGCCATGCCCGAGGTGCTGCGCGTGCGCGTGATCTGAAAAACACAGGAATCCAAAAAGGCCGAGACAACCCTCGGCCTTTTTCCGATAAGGAGGACATCATGAAAACCATCGGAATGCTCGTGGCCGTCGAAATGGACGCGGTGCTTGCCAAGTACGGCCGCGCGGCGGGGATCGAAAAGTGCGGCGGTTTTGAAGTGCACCGCTATGAGGGCGGGGATTATCGCCTCATCATCGTCAACGCCGGGGCGGGGGAGATCGCCGCGGCCGCGGCGACAGAGCTGCTGATCGCCGTCTACGGCGCCGAGCTCATCGTCAACTTCGGCGTGGTCGGTGGCCTGACGGAGGAGATGGCGCTTGCGCGCACGGTCGTGGTCGAAAGCGTCGTACACTATGACTTCGACACGTCGGCCTGGAACGGCTGTACGGTCGGCCGCTATGCCGAGTATCCCACGCCCTTTGTTCCGACGACGAAGGCGCTGGTCGACAAGGCGCAGGCGCTCTTTCCGGAGCTGCAGCGCGTCGTCTGCGCCTCGGCGGACAAATTCGTGGAGGGCAGAGAGGCGAAAAGCAGCCTGCATGAGCGCTTCGGCGCCGACATCTGCGAGATGGAGGCCGCGGCCGTCGTGCTGACCTGCAACCGCGCGCTCGTGCCCTGCCTTGTCATCAAAACCGTCTCGGACGGCATCACGGGCGGAGCCGAGCAGTTTTCCAAAGAGGTCGATCGCTCGGCGGAGCTGTGTCTCGCCGTGGCAGACGCGGTCATCCGCGCGCTTTGAAAAGGAGCGGGAGCATGACGGAAAAGCTTTATTATGCCGACAGCCATCTCTTCGCGTTCGAGGCGTCGGTGCTGTCCTGCCGCGAGGGAAAGGGCGGCTTCGAGATCGTGCTCGACCGCACGGCTTTCTTCCCCGAGGGCGGCGGCCAGAGCGCCGACACCGGGCGGATCGGAGAAGCGCGCGTCCTCGACGTGCATGAGCGGGACGGCGAGATCCGGCATCTGTGCGACCGCGCGCTCGCGCCGGGACGGTACGACTGTGAGCTCGACCGGGAAAAGCGGCTGCGCCGCATGCAGAACCACAGCGGCGAGCACGTGTTCTCCGGCATCGCGCACAAAAAGTTCGGCGTGGAGAACGTCGGCTTTCACATGGCGGACGAGTGCATGACAATCGATTTTGACAAGGAGCTCGACTTCGAGCAGCTCAGCGAGGTCGAGTATGAGGCAAACCTCGCCGTGCGCGCAAACGTGCCGATCCGGGCGTATTTCCCGGACGCGGCGGAGCTTGCCTCGCTCGCATACCGCAGCAAGAAGGAACTCGACGGCGCGGTGCGCATCGTGGAGATCGCGGGCATCGACCGCTGCGCCTGCTGCGCGCCGCATGTTTCCGCGACGGGGGAGATCGGACTTGTCAAGCTCCTCACGGCCGAGCGGCACCGCGGCGGCGTGAGACTGACGCTCATCTGCGGCATGGACGCGATCGACGATTACCGCCGCAAGCAGCAGAGCGCGACGGCTATCTCCGGCCTTTTGAGCGCAAAGCGCGACGAGATCGCACCTGCGGTCGGGCGCCTGCTCGAGACCGAAACCCAGCTCAAGGAGCGCCTCAGCGTGCTGAGCATGGGCTATGCCGGGCTTTTGAGCGAGCGGTATGAACCCACCGAGGGCAACATCTGCGTTTTTGACGACGTGCTCTCCGACGCGGCCGCCCGCGAGCTGGTGAACCGTCTGGGCGAAAAGTGCGCCGTCGCGGCGCTCTTCATGGGCAGCGACGAGATGGGCTGGCGCTATATCATCGGCAGCAGACGCGTGGATCTGCGCACATGCGCAAAGGCGATCAACGCCGCGATCTCCGGCCGCGGCGGAGGCCGCAGCGAGATGATCCAGGGCAGCGCCTCGGCGCCGGCCAAAACGATACAAAGCTGGTTTGACCAAGCCTGTTTTTAGACAAATTCTGTCGAATTGTATAACTAATGCCTCGCAATTTCGGGAATTATTCACAATTGCGAGGCCTTATTTTTGACAGGCGCGAGGCTGAATTAAAATTGACAAAGCAATGACGTTTTGTTAAACTTATTGGTAAGAATGGCACTACTGGGCCCGAAAGAAGGAGAGAGGAATCAAAGGCTTTTTCCGGTCCCGTGCTGTTGACAGAAAACGATATATTTGGGGGGTTATCTGTTGAAAGACCTAAAGCATCTCATCTATTTTGAGAACCTGCTTCAGGAGGCGAACAATGAGCTCGTCCAGCAGGGCAAGGCCGACGGGAAGCGCGCCATCGGCTATACCTGCTACTTCATGCCTGAAGTCCTTCTCGACCTGCCCGGCTGCTTCTCGGTCAGACTGAGAGCACCGCGCTGCACCTCTCCCGACATCGCGACCTACTATCTGTCCGGCCGCGTTTGCCACTATGCCCGTTCCCTGATGGAGCGCGCGCTCGAGGGCGGCTACAACTTCCTCGACGCCCAGATGGCAACCGAGACCTGCACGGCCACCTGCCGCTTCCAGGAGCATCTCCAGCAGAAGCACCTCGACTCCGTCGAGGATATGCGCATCATCGACAACGATGATTTCTTCTGCGAATTCACCGACATTCCCTTCAAAAACACGGAAAACAGCTATCAGCACTTTGAGACCCAGCTGCGCGCCCACGTGCTCGAGCCGCTGCACGAGCATTTCGGCATCGACGTCTCCGACGATGCGATCCGCAAGGCCGTCGAGGAGCACAACGAGGTCTGCCGCCTGATCAATGAGATCGGCGAATACCGCAAGCTGGACAACCCCACGATCACGGGCTATGAGTTCCACGTGATCCAGCTCGTCTCCCTCGTCTGCCCGAAGTACCTCATCCTCCCGTACCTGCGCGAGACGGCCGAGGAGATGAAGACCCGCGAGCCCAACCTGAAGAAGGAATTCCGCTGCAAGGTCGTGCTGGCCGGCTCCGAGAACGACGACCCCGACTTCACCAAGCTCGTCGAGGGCTGCGGCGCGCTCGTCGTGTGCGACCGTTTCTGCTACGGCGCCGTCGAGAGCCGCGTTCCCATCGTGCTCGAGGAAGGCAAGAGCCCGCTGAGATGCATCGCCGAGCATTACCTCAAGACCTCCAACTGCCCGCGCTTCATGCCGCAGGACGAGATGCGCGCCCGCAAGAAGAGACTGGCCGACCTCGCCAGGGAGTATCACGCCGACGGCATCATCGTGGCCTCCAACAAGTTCTGCGAATACTGGAGCTACGAGCGCGTCATCGACACCTTCATCCTCAAACGCGACTACGGCATCCCCGTTTGCTCGATCGAAAAGGAATACATCAACTCCGCCTCCGGCCAGCTGCGTACGCGCTTCCAGGCCTTTGTGGAGAGTATTGAAATCAAGCAGATCCAGGAGGGCAAGTGATCATGGCTAAAAAGAATCCCATCAAAGCCGTAAAGGACTTCTGGTACGGCAAGCCTCACACCGCCGAAGAGGGCGGCCGCCGTCTCGGCGAGCTGTATGAGGACAAGACCGGCCTTCTCAAGCACAGAGAGTGGCGCGGCGTCAAGGACACCTTCTACTACATGTACAACATCTGGGGCTACAACTATGTGCACATGGTCCTGGATATCCTCAAGTTCTCCAACAACCCGATCGACTTCGTCAAGGGCACCTGGCGCTACCGCTGGATGGGCCAGACCTATCTGCCCGTTATCCACTGGTTCGAGCGCGGCCTGCAGGGCATGCGCGGCGAGGCCCTCGCCGCCTCCGCGTGGCACTACCGCGCGATGGTCAGCGCCTCGATCCACCAGATCTGCAACTTCTTCAACGCCGACACCCGTCTGCACGGCGGCAAGAAGAACGACGCCTACATGCACACGATCTACGCCAATGAGACCGTCTGCGGCACGCTGTTCTATCCGTGGAAGGACGCCGGCTATCAGTACCTCCCGATGGAGATGATCCCCTACTTCGTCACCTGCCACGTCAACAGCCACACCGTTCTGAACTACATCGACGCGGTCCAGTCCATCGGTCTGCCGGGCGACCCGTGCCCGATGTGCCAGGCCGAGTCCGGCCTGTTCGTCCTGGACGACGTGCCCGATTCCTCCCCGATGGTCATCACCTGCAACGAGGCCTGCGACGCATCTGTCTCGACCTCCACGCTGCAGGACTGGTTTGCCGACAAGCCCCTCTTCGCGCTGCCCATCCCGATGCAGTTCGACGACCCGCTGGTCAAGAAGTACTGCATGAACGAGATCGAGGAGTGCTGGAAGTTCATCGAAGAGCAGACCGGCGTCCCGTTCAACTGGGATTCCATGGTCAAGTACCTCGAGCGTCAGAACAAGCTGCAGCGTGACGAGTGGGAGAAGTGGGACGTTGCCAGCAAGACCGACTACTACCCCGTCAACGGCGTCGCGCAGGCCCTGTTCCGCATCTACTCCACCCAGTACGGCATCCAGACCAGCTGCTGGGAAGAGGCCAGCGAAAAGGTCAAGAAGATCATGTACAAGTGCGTCGAGAAGAAGATCAATCCCTTCCCGCAGACGCGCCACCGCGTGATCGCCTGGTCCTGCGCTCCGCTGTACTTCTCCAACTGGTGCACCTGGGCCTACAACTGCTGGGGCCTGAACACCATCATCAACATGGACTCGCTGATGTTCGACATGGAGATCCGCACCGACTCCTACGACAACATGCTCGAGGACATGGCCACCTACCACATGTGGGCTCCGATGCGCCGCATGGCTGTCGGCGGCATGCACCACATCTTCGAGCTGTGGGATTACATGAAGCGCTTCAACTGCGACATGGTCGCGATGTACGACCAGCTCCAGTGCAAGGGCATGCAGGGCGTTCACGGCCTGTTCGAGGACGAGTTCCGCAAGAGAAACATCAACGCCTTCTGGATCCCGCATGCGCTGCCTGACTGCCGTACCGTCTCCCGTGCGGAGATCCGCCGTCAGATCAACGACTACATGACCACCGTCATGCACGAAGAGCCGCTCGACCCCTCGCTGCTTGACTTTGACGACTCCATGACCTGGTAATGAGGAGGAATAGTTGGAATGAAAAAACTGGGTAAATTTCTCTTTAAGTTCTGCTTCGTGTTCGTTCTGCTCAACGCGCTGCTCTTCGTCGTGTTCTTCTTCGACCTCGACGGCAAGCTGATGTTCAATGTTGTCGAGCCCTTCCTGAAAAAGCACTATGACAACATGGAGCGCAAGGACGTGCTCAAAGAGCCCTACGACCTCGACAAGTTCCCCGAATACAAGTACTGATTTAATAAAGAAGTAACGGAGGCAATCACATGAAATACTTTGGCGGCTGCGACGTAGGATCCACGTTTACGAAGGCAGTTATACTCGACGAGACCGGCAAGATGGTAGCGGACACGACGATCCGCA
>ONSW01000040.1 GCA_900320595.1 uncultured Eubacteriales bacterium
CGGCATGGGCGAGCTCCACCTTGAGATCATCGTGGACAGACTGCTCCGCGAGTTCAAGGTCGAGGCGAACGTGGGCAAGCCGCAGGTCTCGTATAAAGAGACCATCCGGCGCAGCGCCACGGTCGACACCAGGTACGTCCGTCAGACAGGCGGCAAGGGCCAGTTCGCGCACGTGAAGCTGATGATCGAACCCAACGAGTCCGGCAAGGGCTATGAGTTCATCAACAAGGTCACCGGCGGCGCGATCCCCAAGGAATTCATCCCCTGCATCGACCAGGGCATCCAGGGAGCCATGCTCTCGGGCGTCCTCGCCGGATACCAGGTGGTGGACATCAAGGCCACCGTGCTTGACGGCTCGTTCCACGAAGTAGACTCCTCGGAAATGGCGTTCAAGATCTGCGGAAGCATGGCGTTCAAGGAGGCCTGCATGAAGGCCGACCCCACGCTGCTCGAACCGATCATGAAGGTCGTCGTGACGGCGCCCGAGGAATATATGGGCGACGTGATGGGCGATATCAACGCCCGAAGAGGACAGATCTCCGGCTCCGACATCCGCAACGGCACGGCGACGATCGAAAGCAACGTCCCGCTCTCGACGATGTTCGGATACGCAACCGACCTGCGCAGCAAGACCCAGGGCCGCGCCACCTATGTGATGGAGCCCAGCCACTTCGTCGAGCTGCCCAAAAACCTGCAGGAATCTCTTGTGCACAGCCGCACGGGGTTCAACTTTAATCATTAATCAAAAACAAAAAATTAGGAGGATATACTCATGGCTAAACAGATGTACAACAGAACCAAGCCCCATGTCAACATCGGCACCATCGGCCACATCGACCACGGCAAGACCACCCTTACCGCTGCCATCACCAAGTACCTGGCTCTGCAGGGCAAGGCTGAGTACACCGACTACTCTTCCATCGACAAGGCTCCGGAAGAGAGAGAGCGCGGCATCACCATCAACACCGCTCACGTTGAGTACGAGACCGAAGCGCGTCACTACGCTCACGTTGACTGCCCGGGCCACGCCGACTATATCAAGAACATGATCACCGGCGCTGCTCAGATGGACGGCGCGATCCTCGTTATCGCCGCTTCCGACGGCCCCATGGCTCAGACCCGCGAGCACCTGCTGCTTGCCCGTCAGGTTAACGTTCCTTCCGTTCTGGTCTTCCTGAACAAGTGCGACCAGGTCGACGACCCCGAGCTGCTCGAGCTCGTCGAGATGGAAGTCCGCGAGCTGCTTGACTTCTACGGCTTCCCCGGCGATGACACCCCGATCATCCGCGGCTCCGCTCTGAACGCTCTCGTTTCCGAGTCCACCGATCCCAACGCTCCCGAGTACGCCTGCATCAAGGAGCTCATGGACGCTGTCGACACCTGGATCCCCACTCCCGAGCGTAAGTCCAACATGCCCTTCCTGATGCCCATCGAGGACGTCTTCACGATCTCCGGCCGCGGCACTGTTGTTACCGGCCGTGTTGAGCGTGGTATCGTCAAGATCGGCGACAAGGTCGAGATCGTTGGTCTGAAGGACGAGTCCACCGAGACCACCGTTACCGGCACCGAGATGTTCCACAAGACCCTCGAGTACGCCGAAGCCGGCGACAACGTGGGCTGCCTGCTCCGCGGCATCGACAAGAAGGCCGTTGAGCGTGGCCAGGTTCTGGCTGCTCCCAAGTCCATTCACCCCCACACCAAGTTCAAGGGCCAGGTTTACGTCCTGACCAAGGAAGAAGGCGGCCGTCACACCCCGTTCTTCAACAACTACCGTCCTCAGTTCTACTTCCGTACCACCGACGTTACCGGCGTCATCAGCCTTCCCGAAGGCGTTGAGATGTGCATGCCCGGCGACAACGTCGACATGGACGTTGAGCTGATCACCCCGATCGCGATCGAGAACGGCCTCCGCTTCGCTATCCGTGAAGGCGGCCGTACCGTTGGCTCCGGCGTTGTTATCGCCATCAACGAGTAATTCATCGCTGTAAAACAAACGAAAAACACACAGGCTGACCGCCTGTGTGTTTTTTCGTTTTGTTTACATAAAATAGCTTTCGGCACTTGCCCTGCGTTGTGTTTTATGATAAAATAACTAATCAGTCATCAGGGAAGGTGCGTCTTCGTATTTTCCCGACAGAAAGGCTTTCCGGCAAAGGAGTATTTACCTTGAGCAATACGGAACTGAAAAATAAATCAGGTGAGCAGCGCCGCGGCACCGCAAGGAGGAAAAGGAAATCCTCCAATGGTGCGCTCCGCGCGATCGGACGCGTTTTGCTGATTTTGCTTGAGACGGTTTTACTGATCAGTCTCGGGCTTTACGGCGTGATGTTCGTGCTGGCAAAGGGCCCGTCTGAGACGGCGAGAAACATATTTGTTTCTTCCGTGCGTGAGACGAGCGCCATCAAGTTTCTCGCCAATCTCTATTTCTCGCCCGAGGAGATCGAGGAGATCGAACGAGTGGAAGAAACGGTGGAATTTGCACCGACCGATACTTCGCTGATCACGATCGAGACCGGCCCGGCTGTGATTGAAAATCGGGAAGGCTGGACGGACGTGAACGGCATTTTCCACCCTGATGAGGACAGCGACGGCATCATCATCGAGCCTGTCAAGGGCAGAGGATACTCCGGCTATATGATGATCGTGATGGATCCGTCCCGCGTCATCATGGGAAGTATTCCCTCGTCTTACGGCAAAGAGGGTTATACGCTCTCGGAGTATGTTCAGTATTTCGACGGCGTGGCCGGCATCAACGCGGGCGGCTTTTATGATCCGGGTGGATTCGGCGACGGCAGCATCCCGGATTCCGTCGTCGTGGTGGACGGAACGATCTATTATGGCGACTACGGCTGCGGCATTGAGGGCGGCGGCGGAATCGCGGCGCTGGACGGCAACCATATCCTGCATGTGGCGAAGTATATGTCGCGGCAGGAACTGATCGACAATGATATCCGCTATGCGGTCTGCTATGGCCCCGTGCTGATCTCAAACGGCGTTTCCGCCAGCCCCGGATCGCTTGCTGTCAGCCTGAACCCCCGCACCGCGATCGGCCAGTGCGCCGACGGCGCGATTTTGATGCTCGTCATCGACGGGCGGCAGGTTGCAAGTATGGGAGCGAAGTATCAGGATCTCGTCGAGATCATGGAACGTTACGGCGCGGTGAACGCAGTCAACCTGGACGGGGGATCATCCTCCATGCTGTGGTTCCAGGATCACTACGTCAACAACTCCTCTTCGGTCATCGGCGTGCGCGATATGCCCACATCCTTTGTTGTACTGAAGGAGGGCGAAAACAATGGCTAAGACAAGAAAAAAGAACGCCGGGGGACGGTTTGCGCTGGGAATGGCGATCTATGCGCTGGCCTTCATCCTCTTCCTTGCGATCGGACTGCGCATTTTCTGGGGATATATCGATAATTTTGAAAAATCACAGCCCAGCCACGCGATCGACCGCTATATCCAGTCCTTCGACAGCGATCACATCCGTGCGCTCTCGGCAGATTTCGTTTCTTCGCTCGACAGTACGCTGCAGAGCCAGGAGGACGCCTACCGGGAGATCGAAAACCTTTTCAAGGATCTGCACTATTCCAAGAAGGGTGCGGAGAGTACCGAGGAGCATCTGGTCTATGCGATCCTGGCGGGAGACCGTTATCTCGGCTCGATGACGCTTGACGCGACAGGGGAGACGGGAGACGATTCCTGGCGCGTGACCAGCGAAAGCTTTGATTTTTCGGACCTCATCAGCGAGCAATCCTTCGTCGTTCCGGCGGAATGGACGGTAAGCTGCAACGGGAATATCCTCGGGGAGGCTTATATCACGGAAAAAGGGATCCGCTATCCGTCGATGGAGGATGCCTATGATTACGGCTTCGCCCTTCCCACGCTCGTTCGGTACGAGCTTGGCAATTATATCGGCGCACCGGAGATCCGCGTCGTCGATTCCGACGGGAATACGGCGGAGATCCAAGACGATCCGACAGCCTATACGCTGACGGACCGCTGCACCAGCGAGCAGCGTGAACGGCTGACGGACTTTACCAACCGCTTCCTGCCGCTTTATATCGCGTTTATGTCGAACACGAATCACAACGCCTATGACAACTATGCGCGCGTGCATCCCTATCTGCTGCCGGGCAGCGATCTGGAGACCCGCTTTTACAGCGCGATCGCCGGACAGACATACAGCCACAGCCAGGGAGACTATCTGCATGATATCGTTGTGCATGGGGTGTTCGATCTCGGCGGCGGCACGTTCCTGATCGATGTGGACTATAAGGTCGATACGACGGGCAATGCCGGCACGATCGAAAATGACGCGGGCATGCTGATCGTCGCGGAGGATCGCGGCAGCGACGGCATGTTTGCAAGCGAACTGTTTATCAAATAAAGCTATTATTACACAGGCAAAAGGGGTTTGCACGGGATGAACGAAAGCGGACAGGAACGGGCTGTCAATCGCTATTATGCTGCGGAAAACGAAGTGAAGGAGAGCGGTTGGAGAAAACTGGGCCGGATCCTGGCTAAAATTCTTTTGATCCTCACAGAAACAGTTCTTCTGCTGGCTATCATTCTTTATGCGGCCATGTATGTCATGGCAAAAGGACCGTCTCCTACGATTCGGAAAATATTTGTTACCTCTGTGAGAGAGACCAGTGCGATCGGTTTTTTGGCGAATCTTTATCTGACGGAGGATGAGATCGCGGAGATCGAGACTGTCAAGGAGACGGAGGAGTACGACCCCACAGATCTGTCCCTTTTCACTGAGCCAGAAACAGCCGGCGTCGAAAGCGACGGACCGCAGGAGGACGCCTGGGGGCTCGTGGATGACGACGGAGACGGCATCATCATCGAGCCTGTCCACGGAGAAGGCTATGCGGGTTATATGATGGTCGTGCTCGATCCTTCGAGAGTGATCGTCGGAAGCGTGCCGAGAAACTATGGTATCCGCGGACTTACCGTGGCACAGTTTGCAGGCCATTTCGATGCGGCCGCGGGCACCAACGCCGGCGGATTCCTCGATCCCAACGGGGAGGGAAACGGCAGCACGCCCGATTCGACCGTCGTATATGACGGAGAAGTCTATTTCGCCGGATTCGGCTGTGGAAACGGCATTGCGGCGATCGATGACAATTCGATCCTGCATGTGGCAAAAAGAATGACAGCGGACGAGCTCGTCGAAAACAATATTCGCTATGCCGTATGTTACGGACCGGTTCTGATCTCAAACGGTGTTCCTGCCGATCCGGAGTCTTTGCCTGTCAGCTTGAATCCAAGGACGGCGATCGGTCAGCGCTCGGACAAAGCCATGCTTCTGTTGGTTATCGACGGACGCCAGGTTTCCAGCATGGGGGCTTCCTACCAGGATGAGGTCGAGATCATGCAGCGCTTTGGCGCGGTGAATGCACTCAACCTTGACGGCGGTTCCTCTTCCATGATGTGGTTCGGGGGAAATTATATCAATAAAACGGCCTCGGTTATCGGGATCCGCCCGGTCCCGACTTCAATTATCGTGTTGAAGGAGGGCGCGGGAGCATGAACAGCAAAAGAAACGGGAAGTGGATCCGCTTTATCATCGGGATGATCATTTATGCGATCATCGTTTTGCTTCTGGCTTCGGTCGGACTGAAATTGCTTTGGGATTATGCCGATCATTATGAGAAAAGCCTTCCCGCATACAAGGTCGCAGATTATATTGCGGGGCTGAATGAAAACAAGGTAAAAAAATTGTCGATCCCGTTTGTCGAAACGCTCGATCACAATATACAAAGCGAAGAAGAAGCATATGCAGAGATCTGGAAGTGCTTCGTCGGCGGTGTGAAATACCGGCTTTTGTCCAATAACGATGAGGACAAAACCGTCAGCTATCTGATCCTTAACAAAGACAATGTTTTGGGGACCGTTACCCTGAAGGCGAACGAGGCGCAGCAGGGGGAAGAGAAGTGGTCGGTTTCGGACGAGGAATATGATTTTTCTTTCCTTCGCCGTTCAGAGAGCTTTATTGTCCCCGAGCACTGGGTCGTCAAGTGCGGGAATAAGCGTCTTGGCGTACAGTACATCGCCGACCCGATGGTCGAGTATTCCTTCCTTGCGGATTTTTACGGCAAAAGCTTTCCCATGCCGCATCTGGCGCGCTATGAGATCGATAATTATATCGGAGATCCGAATATTCATTATTTCGACGCTGACGGCGTCGAGCAGGCCCGCTTTACCTTTACTGACGGCAAGGATCAGATGGTTCGCTCGTCCGGAAAGGTTTATCAGGATATCAATGACTTTACCGCGGCTTTTGTGCCGCTGTATGTCAACTGCCTGTCCAACGCCAATCACGGCGCCGGGCTGAACTATCAGTTGATCCGGCCTTATGTGGTACCGGACAGCGAGATCGACCAGAGACTGAAGGCGGCGATCGCCGGACAGGCCTTTGCCCAATCCAGAGGAACGGATCTGAGCGACGTCAGGATCCATGAAGTTTTCAATCTTGAAAACGAGTACTATATTGCGGATCTTTCCTATTCGGTAGTCACGTACAGTGAACATGGTGCTTCCACAACGGAAACAAATATGCTTCTGGCGGTCTACCGGGACGAGGACGTCATCCGTGCGCAGATGGTCGTATTATATTAAAAAACACAGGTGATAACATGAATCAACCATTATCCTGCTTAAAAACCGTGGCGGTCATCCTGCCGTCTCTGGATCCGGATCATCGCTTTGCTGCGGTCGTCGAGGGTCTGGTCGGCGCGGGCTTTGAAAACATCGTCATTGTCGACGATGGCAGTGATGAGGCGCATCAGAAATGGTTTGACGAGGCGCGTAAGTTCCCGCAGTGCCGCGTGCTGGTGCACGAGGTGAACAAGGGAAAAGGACGCGCGCTCAAGGACGCGTTTGCCTATGTCCGCGAAAACCTGCCTGAGTTGAAGGGCGTCGTGACGATCGACGGCGACGGCCAGCATCTGCTCGGCGACATCATCGCCTGCGGAGAGCGTATGCTCAAAGAAAAGGACAAGGTCGTCATCGGCTGCCGTGACTTTTCGCTGCCGGATGTCCCGCCGCGCAGCGTGACCGGGAACCGCTTTACGTCCGCCATGTTCCGCGTCTGCTTCGGCATCAGGATCACCGATACCCAGACAGGGCTTCGCGCGGTCCCGGCGCAGTTCCTTGAACAGTTTACCGAGATCGAGGGCGAGCGCTTTGAATACGAGACGAACATGCTGCTGCAGATGAAGCGGCTGGGGATCCGATTTGTCGAACAGCCGATCGAAACGGTATACGACAAAGAGGAGTATTCCTCGCACTACAACGCGCTGAAGGATTCCTGGCGGATCTTCAAGGTGATGGCCAGATTCATGGCGCACAAGAGATAAAGGGAGAAAAAGTGTTTACCGTTCAACAACTCAAATACGTCGGATCTTCTCTGGCGAGCGTTGCGGCGGATTACGCGATCAATTTCGTCTGTCTCAAATTGGGCGCACCGATGTTCTGGGCCACGATGATTTCCAAGGCAGGCTCTTCGCTGCTGAATTATACGCTGAACCGGACGCAGGTTTTCGCAGCAGAGGGAAAGACGATCAGCAAGACGAGCATCATCCGGTATTATATCCTGTGGGGCGTACAGACGCTGATCGGTTCGGCGCTGGCCTCCTTTGCCGCCTCGCTGGCGCCCAACGCCGCCGACTGGCAGCACGTCTTGATGCGTCTTCCCATCGACGGTGCGATCTTCTGCGTCAACTATATCGTGCAGAAGGTTTGGGTTTTCAAGCCGCAGGAAGATAAAGGGAAGAAAGAATAAAAGCATTCTTCGGGATCTTACGATCGAAACCAAAAGAGCCGCACAGGCATTTGCCTGTGCGGCTCTTTTAGTTGAAAGTTAGATATTACGCGACAAGATGCGCGATATAGAGACAGAGATAAGCCGTAGGGATCGAGAAAAGCAGACTGTCGGCCCGGTCGAACATACCGCCGTGACCGGGGATGAGATTGGAGAAATCCTTGACGCCGACCATGCGTTTGATCAGAGACTCCGCCAGATCGCCGATCTGCCCCATCGAAGAGGCGACGACGCAGGTGATGATACACACGGAGAGGGGGATGGAAAGCGAAGTGGAGCGCATAATGAAATACAGCACAATCCCGCTAGGAACGGAAGAGAGCAGACCGCAGAGACAACCCTCGACCGTCTTGTGAGGGGAAACCAGAGGTGCTACCTTGTGCTTGCCGAAGCGGCTGCCGCCGATCAGCGCAGCGCTGTCGCACACAACGGTGGAGATCGTTGCCAGAAGAAGCGTCTGCGCCCAGACGTCGGTGACGGAGATGACCATGATGAGGTTGAAGAGAAAGCAGGGATAGGCTACGCCGGCCAGCGTATAGAGAGCGCCGCTGCCGGAGACCTTTTTATGCAGGATGCCGGAGAAGAGGGCGAGATAAACCGCCGCGCAGAAACAGGAGATCAGCGCGACCGGCCCGGCGTGGAAAAAGGCGAGGATCGCCTGCGCACAGACATAGACGTACATGACCCAGGCGCAGCAGTAAACCTCGATCTTTTCGAGCGCGCGACTGTATTCATACGCGCAGAGGAGACCCGCCACGGCAAAGTATATGATCCTTGTAACGGGGGAGATCAGCATACAGCTGAGCGTGATGGCGATCAGAACGACGGCGGAGATGATTCTTGTCTTCAATTCTCTATCCCTCATTTATGTTTAAAGAAATCTTATACAGTATTTATTGATATCTTAATCTATTTTAACACAGTCGCTGTTCCTTCTTCAACAGACAGTTTCATTGATTTGTAAACAATATGACAACCGGAATCATAAAACCCGTTTTTTCGGGCAATTTTTTTCAAGTTTCGTATTGTACACGAAAGAAAGCTGTGCTAATATACGTTTATAAGCAAAAAAATACAATATGGAGGTACATCATGTTTACTGATAACAAGATATGGATGGCTCAATCTGAGGATAAAAATCTTTATCTCCTGCCGAAAATGGCAAACCGCCACGGCATTATCGCAGGCGCGACCGGTACCGGCAAGACCGTTACGATGAAGGTCATGGCCGAGTCGTTCTCCGACATGGGCGTCCCGGTGTTCCTCTGTGACGTCAAGGGCGACCTGTCCGGCATGTGCGTTCCCGGCTCTGCTACGGAAAGCCTGCAGGAGCGGATCAACGGCTTTGGCATCGAAAATTTTGCTTTCAAATCCTATCCGACCCGTTTCTGGGATATTTTCGGCGAACAGGGACACCCTGTCAGAGTGACGGTTTCCGAAATGGGCCCGACGCTTCTCGGCCGTCTCTTCGGTCTGACCGAGATCCAGACCGGCGTTCTGAATATCGTCTTCCGTGTAGCCGATGACAACGGTCTGCTGCTGCTTGATCTGAAGGATCTGCGTGCGATGCTCCAGTATGTCGGCGACAACCGCGCCGAATTCACGACCGAGTACGGCAACGTCTCCGCCGCCAGCATCGGTGCGATCCAGCGTGCGCTGCTTGCCTTTGAGGACGAGGGCGGCGACATCTTCTTTGGCGAGCCCGGTCTGGACATCACCGACTGGATGCGTACCGACGCGGCCGGCCGCGGCTATATCAACATCCTCACCAGCAAGCGCCTGATCGCGAGCCCGCTGGTTTATTCGACCTTCCTGCTTTGGATGGTGACCGAGCTTTATGAGAAGCTGCCTGAGGTCGGCGATCCCGAGAAGCCGCGCATGATCTTCTTCTTTGACGAAGCGCACCTTCTCTTCAACGGCGCTCCCAAGGCGCTTGTCCAGAAGATCGTCCAGGTCGTGAAGCTGATCCGCTCCAAGGGCGTCGGCATCTACTTCATTTCCCAGAGCCCGTCCGACATCCCCAATGAAGTTCTCGCGCAGCTGTCCAACCGCGTTCAGCACGCCCTGCGCGCCTATACCCCGGCCGAGCAGAAGGCCATCCGCGCCGCCGCAAAGGCCTTCCGTGTCAACAGCAAGTTCGACACCGAGACAGCTCTTTCCGAGCTCGCCGTCGGCGAAGCGCTCGTCAGCTTCTTGGACGAAGAGGGCATTCCTACGATCGTCGAGCGTGCACGCATCCTCCCGCCGCAGAGCAAGATGGGCGAGGCGGACAGCGGCATGATCGCATCGCTTGTCGCGGCCAGCGAGTTTGAGGCCAAGTATCGCGAGAGCTATGATCGCGAGTCGGCTTATGAGATCATTGCCAAGGCCACGGTCGAGCTTGAGGCACAGCGTAAGAAGGAAGCGGAAGAGGAGGCGGCGAGAAAGGCTGCCGAGAAGGAAGCTGCTGCCGCCGCGAAGGCTGCTGCGAAAGAGGCTGCCGCCGCCGAGAAGGCTGCCGCCAAGGAGGCCGCCGCTGCCGCGAAGGCCGCTGCGAAGGAAGCCGAAAAGAAAAAGAAGGTCGCGCAGCAGGCGATCAACAACGCGGCGTCTTCGGTCGTCAGCTCGGTGAGTACCAATATTGTCAACGCTGCCACCGGCGGAAAGACCTCCAGTGCAGGTACGATCGCTAAGCGTGCGGCGAGGAATGCGCTGTCCTCTGTGATGCGCAGCGGAACGAGCGCGATCATCCGCGGACTGTTCGGCATTAAAAAGTAAATTCTATCTTCTATCTTGAAAGAGCAAGATCCCTGTACCTGAAAAGGTACAGGGATCTTTCACTGTTCAGGATTCCCAGTCGTAATGCTGCGGGTAATCGAAATCATACTCGCGGACCCACTGTTCACCCGTGCTTGCAAGATACTGCACGATGCACACATGAAGCGTGCCTTCCTCCGGCATCCAGACAGGGCGGCGGAGGACAAGCTCGGAGGTATAACCTACGTGCGGTGTGGACTCACCGGTATCCGGATCAACGATGTTGTACTCGCTTTTTTCGAGCAGCTCCTCATATTCCGCCGGCTCGGCATGCCGTCCATTCCAGGACAGATCCACACTGATCGTAAGCGGATCACGGACGGCTTCGGGATCGTTGATCACATAATGAAGCTCATCGATCTCCTCCCAGGGCTGGATATAAAAGCTGTCTGAGGGGATCACTTCGCTCCAGTTGGAATCGGAACGCATATAACTCAGACCGAATCCCAGCTCGAAGTCAGCCTCGCGTGTGATCGTAAGCGTATCCTCACCGTCGCCGGTCTCGTTTTCGTACCGGGCGCTGACTGTCATTTCAAATTCGGGCCATGCGCTGATTTCGTCATAAGCCTGCATATTCTCCATGTAAAAATCGCCTGTGGAGAGCACTGGAAGCTCAAAGACACCGCTTGCGATCTCGTCATCAGTGAGAGAATGGTCATAGACCTGCTTGTCCAGGACCTTATCACGAACCGTGACCTGAACGGAGTGCAGTGAGCCGATGTTGTCCATGCGCACGCGGGCGTGATGCTCGTGAGAGAAACAGAAAAAATCCGTTGTGATCACGGGAACATTGCTGATCGGGACCGGCTCGGCGGTCGGTTCCGGCGTGAGCTCCGGCACCGGTTCGGAGGACGGCTGCGGCGCGATCGATGCGGCGGGCACGCTCGACGGCAGGAGTGGGCCGGGCAGAAGCGGCTCATGATCTGCTGACGGAATGAGCCAGGCTGCGGTCAGAAGCAGACAGCCTGCCGCAACGAGGAGAAGCCGCTTCCATCTATGCCGTCTGCGGCGAGACGGAAGAACAGCCCCACCGCCGAGACCGGGCGGCGTAAATTCCAGCGAGCTGTCCGGCATTTCATAATCCGTCCCGACTGGACGAGAATCCTCGAGCGCGGGGTCGGGCGGACGAAATTCAGCCTCCTCACACGGGGCAGAGAATTCTTCCGCATCGAGAGGATACTCCTCTCTGACCGGAAATTCGTTATCCATTTTCGCCATAGCGCATCAGCCGTTATGGACGTCGAGCTGCGGGAAGGGGCACTCCACGCCAAGTGAACGGAAACCGAGCAGCAGGTCGTGATTCAGGATCCGCGGGACGGAAAAAATATTGCCCTCTTCGATCTCAACGATGAACTTCAGCGTGATTCCGGAGGCACCGAGCTCCTGTACGCCGAGATAGCGCGGTACGGAGAGCATGACGTCGCGGTGGCGCTCATAGATCTCCTGCATCAGCGCGGGGATCTTGCTCTCAAGTTTTTCAAGATCGGTGGAGTAGGGAATGTCGATCGAGGACGCAGCGATCGAGGCGTTGTCCGAGCGGTTGAGGATATTCCGCATATCGGAGTTGTTGACGATCTTGACGTTTTTACCGGTGTCCATGATCGAGGTCGTGCGGATACCGATCTCCTTGACCGTGCCGCGGAAGCCGTTTACCTCGACGATGTCGCCGACATTGTACTGGTTCTCAAACAGCATGAAAAAGCCGGTGATCACATCGGAAATCAAGCTCTCCGCCCCAAAGCCGACAACGAGAGCGACAATGCCGACACTGGCGACGATCATGTTGACGTCAACGCCGAGAAGCGAGAGCCCCCAGCAGAGGATCACGATCGCGGCGGCATAGCGCGTGAGGCTGGCAAGGATGGTCAGCACGGTCCTGCCGCGGTGAGAGGCCGGCTTGATCGCACCGAGAATCAGCACAAGCAGCTGGGCGCAGAACAGAACGCCTGCGGCCATCGCAACGACCCTGAGCACGGCGTGGGAAAAAACGAAACGGTCGACGGCCCAGGCGGAGAGGCAGATGACAAGAGCCGCGGCGAGCTTTCCGAACACGGAGGTGGTTGATTTCTTGTCCATGCGGGGGACTCCTTTCTTTATAAAACAAAAACGACTATCTTCATTCCGACCTCGTCGGAGAGATAACAAATAGATTCCTCAGGCCGGCTCGTAGGAGCGGCTTTTTTCGTTTCCGTCAGCGTCGTATTCGATGTTCTCCATCACGGAGTGGTCGACGCGGCTGAGCTTTTTGACGACTAATCCCTGCCCCTGCAGGTTATACACCCAGATCTTATACCCGGGAAATTCCGGGTCGGGCTTGTTGAAGACCGAGGTGGTATTGAGACGGCAGAACTTGGCGCGCCCCTCGGCCGTGTCGAGCAGATCGCCGGGGCCGTTGTAGTACAGCTCGTCCTTCATGGCCTTCTGCTTGAATTCCTCCCAGTTTTCATCTTCAACTTTCATGACA
>ONSW01000105.1 GCA_900320595.1 uncultured Eubacteriales bacterium
CATTTCCACCACACTGAAAAAATACGGTCTCACGAAAGCCTTTGACATGCTGTATAAGGATCCGGAGGCCAACCTTGTCAAGCTCATGGACTGGGCGGACAAATTCGCAGACGGGGAATTTCCGGCTCAGCGCGCTGCGGTGCGTGCGGCGATCGAAGACCCCAACAATGCTTACTATCCCTATATTCGGCACATCATCCGTGATGTAGATCCCGAGGTCATGAAAACAACGGCGGTAAATTTCTTCATCAACGCCAACCTCATCGGCTGGCCGAGGGAAGAAGAACTGCGCGCGAAGTATAATTGCAACATACCTTGGGCCATCCTGCTTGACCCCACCTCCGCCTGCAACCTGCACTGTGTGGGCTGCTGGGCAGCTGAGTACGGCAACAAGCTGAACCTGAGCTTTGAGGAGCTTGACGACATCATCCGCCAGGGCAAGGAGATGGGCGTCTACTTCTATCTGTTCGCAGGCGGCGAGCCGTTGATGCGAAAAAAAGATATCATCCGGCTGTGCAACGGCACGCTGATCGACGAGGCTTTTGCTGACGAGATGCTGCGCGTGAAGAATTTCGCCCCGGCCATTTCTCTGGAGGGCTTCGGAGAGGCCACCGACTCCCGCCGCGGCGAGGGCGTTTATGAAAGAGTGCTCAGAGCGATGGAGATCCTGCACCAGAGAAAGCTGATTTACGGCATTTCCTGCTGCTACACCAGCGCCAACTACGACTCCATCACCTCTGAGGAATACTACGACATGCTCATCGAAAAGGGCGCGTACTTTTGCTGGTACTTCCATTACATGCCTGTGGGCAATGACGCATCTCCCGAGCTTCTGCCCTCGCCGGAACAGCGCGCCGAGGTCTATCGCCGCATCCGGGATTACCGCAGCCGCAAGCCGCTGTTCTGCATGGACTTCCAGAACGACGCGGAGTTCGTCGACGGCTGCATCGCGGGTGGGCGTCGCTATCTGCATATCAATGCCAATGGGGACGCCGATCCCTGCGCATTCATCCACTATGCCGACTCCAATATCCGCGAGAAGAGCCTGCTGGATATCATGCGCTCGCCGCTGTTCATGGCTTACCATGATGGCCAGCCCTTCAACAACAACATGATGCAGCCCTGCCCCATGCTGGAGAATCCGGAAAAGCTTCGTGAGATCGTGGAGAAATCCGGGGCGAGATCCACGGATATGCAGTCCCCCGAGACGGCGGAGCACCTGTGCTCCAAGTGTGATGCCTACGCCGCCTGCTGGGCGCCGAAGGCCGAGGAGCTCTGGGAAGCGAGAAAGGCACAGAAAGTCGCTCAAGTCGACTCCGAACAATAAAGGAGGTCACTTCCGATGAAAAAAAGCGTATTTACCTCCGAATCCGTGACCAGGGGCCACCCGGACAAGGTCTGCGATCAGATCGCGGACCGCATTCTCGACGAGCTTTTGCGGCAGGATCCGGAGTCACATGTGGCCTGCGAGGTCACCTGCGCCACCGATCAGGTCCACATTTTCGGGGAAATCACCTCGGATGCCCGCATCGACTATGAAGAGATCGCCCGAAAGGTGATCGCCGAGATCGGCTATACTGAAAAGGGTCACGGCTTTGACGCCGAGAGCTGCGCGGTGCGCGTCGATCTGCACGAGCAGTCTCCGGATATTGCACGCGGCGTCTGCAAAAAGGGCGGGAAAGAGCTTCTAGACCACGGCGCAGGAGACCAAGGCATGATGTTCGGTTATGCCTGCCGTCAGACCGAAACGCTGATGCCCTTCCCGATCGAAATGGCGCACGCGCTGGCCAAGCGGCTGGAGTTGGTGCGCAGGACAAAGGTGCTGCCGTATCTGTTGCCCGATGGTAAAACGCAGGTCACGGTGGAATACGAGGACGAAAAGCCCGTACGGATCTCTACGGTTGTTGTGTCAGCCCAACACCAGGCCGATGTGGATATCGAACAGCTGCGAGGCGATGTGATCACCCACGTGATTCTGCCGACTCTGCCGATCTCCATGGTGGATCGAAGCACGGAGTTCTTCATCAATCCCACCGG
>ONSW01000007.1 GCA_900320595.1 uncultured Eubacteriales bacterium
ACGCCGGACTTGGCGCAGCTGCGCTTGAATCTTTTCAGAGCGTTGTCCAGAGACTCGTTTTCCTTGACGTAGATTTCAGACATGTATTTCCCTCCCTCCAAATACACCTTGCGGTGCTTCAAGGGCCAAATGATTGGCTTTTCAACAGGGGATATTATAATGGTTTTCCCCGATCTTGTCAACCTTAATCTTTATTTGACGATCAGGTTGACAATGCGGTTTTTGACCACGATGGTCTTGACAAGGGTCTTGCCTTCCATCTGACGCTTGATCTTTTCATCGGCGAGAGCGGTGTCCACGATCGTCTTCTCGTCGCTGTCGGTAGGAACGGTGATCGTACTGCGGACCTTGCCATTGACCTGGACGGCCATCTCCTGCTCGGCCGCGACGGTCTTGCGCTCGTCATAGCGCGGCCAGTCCATCTGCATGGCCATCTTGCCGTGCTTCGCGGCAAAGCCCTCGAGCTCCCACATCTCCTCCGCGATATGCGGGGCAAAGGGAGAGAGCAGCTGGATCAGCACTTCGAGATCGCCCTTGGAAAGGCCGTTCGAGTAAAACTCGTTGACCAGGGTCATCAGCGCGGCGATCGCCGTGTTCATCTTGAGCTGGTCGATATCCTCGCCGACCTTTTTGATCGTGCGGTGGATGCTCGGCTCGTTCTTCTTCGAGATCGCGGGGTCGTCCGTCACCAGATCCATCAGATTCCAGCAGCGGTCGAGGAAGCGCTTCGAGCCCTTGACCGCGTCGTCAGACCAGGTCGCGACCTTTTCAAAGTCGCCGATGAACATGATATACACGCGCATCGTGTCCGCGCCGTAGAGTTTGATGACGTCGTCGGGGTTGACGACGTTGCCGAGCGACTTGGACATCTTGACGGCCGGGCGCAGCGCCTCGTTGCCGTAGCGCTCGATCAGCGCCTGCTTCTCCTCTTCCGTGGAGACGTTGCCGACATAGTGCGGGTTCTGGCCGAGGATCATGCCATGCGAAGTGCGCTTGGCATAGGGTTCCTTGGTGTGGACGACGCCGATGTCATAGAGGAACTTGTGCCAGAAGCGGCTGTAGAGCAGGTGGAGCGTCGTGTGCTCCATGCCGCCGTTGTACCAGTCGACCGGGCCCCAGTATTCCTCGGCCTCTTTGGAGACGGGCGCGGAATCGTTGTGCGGGTCCATATAGCGCAGATAATACCAGCAGGAGCCGGCCCAGTTGGGCATCGTGTCGGTCTCGCGCCTGGCCGGGCCGCCGCAGCAGGGGCAAGTGGTGTTGACCCAGTCGGTCATCTTGCTGAGCGGGCTCTCGCCGTCGTCGGTGGGCTCATAGCTGTCGACCTGCGGCAGCAGCAGCGGCAGCTCGCTCTCGTCGAGCGGCACCCAGCCGCACTTGTCGCAGTGGACAAGGGGGATCGGCTCGCCCCAGTAGCGCTGGCGGGTAAAGACCCAGTCGCGCAGCTTGTAGTTGACCTTTTCCTTGCCCCAGCCCTGCTTGACGGCGTATTCCTTCATGGCGGGGATGGCCTCTTTGACGGTCATGCCGTTGAGGAAGCCGGAGTTGACCATGATCGCCTTGTCGTCCTTGGCGACAAAGGCTTCCTTGGTCACGTCGCCGCCGGAGACGACCTCGATGATCGGCAGGCCGAACTTGGTGGCAAACTCCCAGTCGCG
Organism: uncultured Eubacteriales bacterium; assembly: GCA_900320595.1. GTDB lineage: Bacteria > Bacillota > Clostridia > Oscillospirales > Oscillospiraceae > Limivicinus. The sequence goes on from ONSW01000007.1 coordinate 1,659, forward strand.
CTGGTCATGGCCGGGAACGCCCATGACGATGCCGGTGCCGTAGCCCATGAGGACATAGTCCGAGACGAACATCGGCACGATCGCGCCGTTCGCCGGGTTCGTGACCTCGATGCCCTCGAGACGCACGCCGGTCTTGTCCTTGTTCAGCTCGCCGCGCTCAAAGTCGGACTTGCGCGAGGCGGCCTCCTGATAGGCCTTGACCGCATCCCAGTTTCGGATCTGATCCTTCCACTTCTCCAGCAGCGGGTGCTCCGGAGAGATGACGACATAGCTCACGCCGAAGAGCGTGTCGGCGCGCGTCGTATAGACGGTGATCGTGTCGGGCGTGTTGGTCTTGAACGTGACCTCGCAGCCCGTGGAGCGGCCGATCCAGTTGCGCTGCTGGACCTTGACGCGCTCGATATAGTCGAGATCGTCCAGATCGTCGATCAGGCGGTCGGCATATTTCGTGATGCGCAGCATCCACTGGCTCTTTTCCTTGCGGATGACGGGAGAGCCGCAGCGCTCGCACACGCCCTCGACGACCTCCTCATTGGCCAGGCCGCACTTGCAGCTCGTGCACCAGTTGATCGGCATCGTGGTCTTGTACGCAAGGCCCTTCTTGAACATCTGCAGGAAGATCCACTGGGTCCACTTGTAGTAGCTCGGGTCGGTCGTGTCCACGACGCGGTCCCAGTCGAAGCCATAGCCCAGCATCTTGAGCTGACGGGTGAAGTTTTCGATGTTCTGCTTCGTGACGATTGCCGGGTGGATGTGGTTCTTGATCGCGAAGTTCTCGGTCGGCAGGCCGAAGGCGTCAAAGCCGATCGGGAAGAGGACGTTATAGCCCTCCATCCTCTTTTTGCGCGAGACGATGTCGATCGCGGTAAAGGGGCGCGGATGGCCGACGTGCAGTCCCGCCGCCGAGGGGTACGGGAACTCGATCAGCCCGTAGAACTTGGGTTTCTTGCTGCCGGTAACGGCGGCGTAAGGCTTGGTAACTTCCCAGTTTTCCTGCCATTTCTTTTCAATGGCCGCAAAATCGTATTTCATGATAAATCAATCCCTTTTCTAAATTTCCCCCGTTAGGCAGGGAGAAAGCTCCTGACGCCCCTGTAATCAGGGGCGCGGAAGGGATGAGAGCTCAACAGTCTCGGCATCGCTCCAGAGACGCTCCAGATTGTAGAATTTGCGCGCTTCGTCCGTAAAGACGTGGACGATGACGCAGCCAAAGTCCATCAGCACCCAGATGTCCGAGCGCAGACCCTCGCGGCGGATGAGCGGCTCGCCCGCTTCGGAGAGCTGGCGGTCCACCTCGTCGACCAGCGACTTGATGTGCGGGGCGGAGGTACCGTTGCAGATGACGAAATAATCCGCCAGAACGGTCTGCCCGTCGGTCTTGAGGACCTTGATGTCTTTTGCCTTTTTGTCATCCAGCGCTTTGACGGCGATGGCGGCGATTTGGGCGGGTGTCAGCATGTGTCATTTCTCCTTCTCTTTGTACCAGGCATACGCATCAAGCGTATCGACATAGGGCTCGCGCCCCGAACGCCTGATCTCGTCGATCGTCATGCCGAGCCCCAGGACCATCGCGCCGTCGAGATCGGAAAACGCGAGCTCTCGGAGCTCGTCGATCCCTTCGAAATCACGGGTGGGCTCGATATAATCGGCAAGATACAGGATCTTCTCAAACAAACTCATATCCGGCTTGCCGGTCGTATGCCAGCGGATCGCCTCATACACCGTGTCGGACACGCCGAAGAGCTCGCGCGCCATGGCGGCGCCGGTCTTGGCGTGGAGGAGCTTGGGAGCCTCCAGCTCTGAATTATTGTTTATGATACCATACTTTTCGCACAACTGCAACTGCTCATCATACGAAAGGCTTTTGGTGATGTCGTGCAGGATGCCGGCCTCGGCGGCAAGCTCGGGGTCCTCGCCCCAGTGCATGGCAAGTTTGACCGCCTCGCTCTCGCATCCGGCGACATGCGCCACGCGGTGCTCGTCGAGATGCTCCAGGACCTTCTCCCGCAGCCAGGGCAGCGAGGGTCTCGCGCCATAATACCGATGCCGGATGATCTCGGCATAGACCGCGTCGCTGAGGTAATCCTCGCCTCCGCGCGTTTCCAGCCGCTCGCGGATCGTTTCGGAGCTGATCGCGATCGGCTCGTGCGGCAGCACGGTCACGTCTGCGTCATAGGTCGTACGCAGATAGGCCGCCGCCGCGCGCAGCTCGTCGAGATCGTCCTCTCCTCTGGCAAGGACGGCAAGCGTGCAATTCTCCAGCAGATAGCGGAACTGATACCACTTTTCAAAGCTCAGGAGCATATCTGTGCCGACCACGAGAATAAGCTGCGCGTCGGGGTTTTCCTCCCGCAGCAGCCGGACCGTGTCGTAGGAATAGCTCTTTCCTTCGCGGCGCAGCTCCATTTCGCTGATCTCGGCGCCGGGGATGTCGGCAAAGGCCAGGCGGCAGAGCTCGAGGCGCTGCTGCGCGGTGGGGCTGCCGTCGGCGAGCTCCTTGTGGGGCGGAACGCTGGCCGGGACGATCAGCAGCCGGTCGGGCGCGAGCGCGGACGCGACGGTGCGCGCCGCCTCGACATGCCCCAGATGCGGGGGATTGAAGCTGCCCCCGTAGATAGCGATCTTCATTTCTTCTTCGCAGCCTTCGGCAGTTCTATTTTCGGCTCTTTTTCGTTGCGCTTATACAGGACGAATTTCGTTCCGATGCACTGCACCGGCTCTGCCGCGCAGCGCTCGCACAGCTCGTCGCAGGCCTCGCGCGCGCTGAGCATCGAGCTTTCGAGCACCTTGCCCTTGACGAGCTCGCGCGCCTTGAGCGCGTCCGCAACAGACAGAACCACGTTATCCGTAATGCCGCCCTTGCCGATCTGGATGATCGTCTCTTCGTTCATCGCAAGACCGCGCAGATAGGCGCGCTGTTTGCTTGTAATTGGCATATTTCAATCTCCTATTCTTTATAGCCTCCCCGTTGGGGAAGGCAAGAAGCGATGGGGAGAGGTCGCTTATTGCTTGAACAGCGCCTCGACAAAGTTCTTGGGGTCGAACGGGATCAGATCGTCGATGCCCTCGCCCACGCCGACGTATTTCACCGGCAGCTTCAGCTCGTTTGCGATGGCAAAGACGATGCCGCCCTTGGCCGTTCCGTCGAGCTTCGTCAGCACGATGCCCGTCAGTCCCGAGGTCTCGAGGAACTGCTTGGCCTGGATCAGTCCGTTCTGTCCCGTCGTCGCGTCGAGCACCATCAGCGTTTCAACATCCGCCTCGGGCAGCTCGCGCTCGATGATGCGCCGGATCTTTCCAAGCTCGTTCATCAGATTCTGCTTGTTGTGCAGCCGTCCGGCCGTGTCGATGATGATGACGTCGCTGCCGCGCGCCTTGGCGGCGCAGATGCCGTCATAGACCACCGCGCCGGGGTCGCTCCCCTCGGCGTGCTTGACAATCTCGGCGCCGGAACGCTGCGCCCAGATGTCAAGCTGCTCGGCCGCGGCGGCGCGGAAGGTGTCGCCCGCGCAGAGCAGGACCTTTTTCCCTTCGCTCTTGAGCTGGGAGGCAAGCTTGCCGATCGTCGTCGTCTTGCCGACGCCGTTGACGCCGACCATCAGGATGACGGAGGGCTTGGTGTCCATCTTCAGCGAGCTCTCGCCGATCTGGAGCATCTTGCTCAGCAGCTCGATCAGTCCCTCGCGCGCCTCATAGCCCTTGCGGAAGCGTCGCTCCCACGTCAGCTTGCGCATGCCCTTGACGACGGCCTCGGCCGTGGAGACGCCGACGTCGGAGAGCACGAGCAGCTCCTCGAGATCGTCGTAAAAGTCCTCGCTGTCGGGGGCATAGTCCTGGAAGAGCTCCTCGAGCTCGTCCATCTGGTTCCGGGTCTTGCTCAGACCGGAAAACAATTTGTCAAACAGTCCCATATCAATCCTCTTCGATCGTCTTCTGTGCGCTCTCGAGGTCGAGCTCGATCACGCTCGAAACGCCCTTTTCCTGCATCGTCACGCCGTAGAGCATGTCCGCCGCCTCCATCGTGCCGCGGCGGTGGGTGATGACGAGGAACTGCGTCCTGTCGCTCATGCGGCGCATATAGTCGGCATAGCGGTTGACGTTGGCCTCGTCGAGGGCGGCCTCGATCTCGTCCATCACGCAGAAGGGCGTGGGCCGCACCTTTAAGATCGCGAAATACAGCGCGATCGCGACAAAAGCCATCTCGCCGCCGGAGAGCAGGCTGATCGTCGTGATCGCCTTGCCGGGGGGCTGGACCTTGATCTCGATGCCGCAGGAGAGCACGTCGTTTTCGTCCTCGAGCTCCAGCGATGCCTTGCCGCCGCCGAAGAGCTCGCGGAAGGTGGAGCGGAAAGCCTCGTCGATCGCGCGGAACTGGGTGATGAAGACCTCCTCCATTTCCCCTGTGATGTCCCGGATGATGCCGAGCAGCTCGCCCTTTGCCTTTTCGACGTCGTCGCGCTGGGTCGAGAGGAACTCATAGCGCTCGGACACGCGCTTGTATTCCTCGATCGCGCCGAGGTTCGGCGTGCCGAGCGACGAGATCTCGCGGCGCAGATCCGCAATCAGGCGGTTTTCTTTTGCCATCGATTCGATCGGGCGGCGCAGGGCGCTCGCCTCGGTGAACGACAGCTCGTAGTTGTCCCACAGCCGGTCGAGGATCTGCTTTTCCTCCATATCGGCGGAGAGCTTTTTCTGTTCGATCTTCGCGCTCTGTCTTTCCAGCGCGATGATCTCGGCGTTGCGCTCCTGCGTCTCCTTCTCGGCGCGGGTGCGCTTGCCCTCGAGCTCCAACCGGCCGGAGGTGATCTGCGCGATCTCGCCGCGGATCGCGGCGATGCGTCCGGTGATGGCTGTGAGCGTTTTTTCCTTTTCGGCCAGCTGCTGCCGGAGCGAAGCGATCTGCTTTTCGCTCTGCGCGGCGGCGAGCTTTCTCTGCTCGCTGTCGCCCGTCAGCGCGCCGAGCAGAGCAGAGAGCTGGGACACGGCGTTTTCCGTCGTGCGCCGCTCGGCCTCGCGCGAGGAGCGCGCGCTGCGCTGCTCGGCCTGGTCGGCAAGCGCGCTGTCGAGCTGATAGCGGACGTTGGCGAGATTGGCCCTGGCCCGTTCAAGCTCGGCGGCGCTGCCGCGCGCCTTTTCCTCGGCGCTCGCGCGGCGGGAGCGCAGCGCCTCCAACTCGTTGGCGCGGGAGAGGATGCCGCTGTTCTTGCCGCTGCTGCCGCCGGTCATCGAGCCGCCGGCGTTGATGACCTGGCCGTCGAGCGTGACGATCCGCACGCGGTTGGCTGTGGCCTTTGCCATCCGCACCGCGTCCGTCAGCGTTTCCGCCACGACGGTACGGCCAAGCAGGTTTTCAAAGATGCCTCTGTATTGCTCGTCAAAGCTGACGAGATCGAACGCCACGCCCACGAAGCCCGGGTCGTTCACGGGCGCGTCGCGCATGACGCTGCCGCGGATCGTGTCGATGGGCAGAAAGGTTGCCCGGCCGGCGTCGCGGCGCTTTAAGAATTCAATGGCGTTTTTGCCGTCGTTCTGCGTGTCGACGACGATATGCTGGGCCGACGCTCCAAGCGCCGTCTCGATCGCAAGGGCGCACTCCCTGTCTGTTTTCACAAGGTTGGCCGCCGGGCCGTGGATGCCGCGCAGCGCGCCGTGCTCGGCCTCGCGCATGACGCTGCGTACCGCGCCGGAGTACCCCTCGAAGTTCTTTTCCATTTCTTCGAGCATCGCGATGCGCGATTCGGTGCTCTTCAGCTCGACCGAAAGACGGTTCGCCCGCTCGGTAAGGTCGTTTAAAATGGCCTCGCGGCTCTGGATCTTCAACCGGCAGCCGTCGATGACGTTTGCCGTCTGTTTTTCGCTCTCCTCCGCGGCGGAAAGCTCGGCGTCGATGGCGGCGATGCGCCGCTCGTTTCCTCCGATCTGATCGCGCAGCTCCTGTGCGCGGCTCTCCTGACGCTGCATGTCCTCCATGAGGCGCGCGGCGCTCTCGCGGGTGCTTTCGATGTTCGCGCGGATGACCGCGGCGGCGGAATCACACTCGGCCGCGGCGCTCTCCTCGGCGGAAAGGCGCTCGCGCGCACGCTCGGTCTCAACGTCCTTCTGGTGCATGCGCTCGGTGATGCTGCCGGACGAGGCGTACAGCGCCTCGAGGCTTGCACGCGCGTTTTCCAGGTTCTTCGTGACCTGCTCGTATTCGAGATTGACACTCTCGGCCTGAGCGTGCAGCTTTTCAAGCGTCGCCATCCAGACGGAGACCTCGCGCCCCTTCAGCTCGTCGCGCAGCACGAGATAGCGCTTTGCGATCTCAGACTGCTCCTTGAGCGGGCCGACCTGCATCTCCAGCTCTTCGATCTTGTCGTTGATGCGCAGGAGGTTGTCCTCCGTGCGCTCGAGCTTGCGCTCCGCCTCTTCCTTGCGGTAGCGGTAGCGCGAAATGCCCGCGGCCTCCTCAAAGACCTCGCGCCGGTCGGTGCTCTTGGTCGAGACGATCTCGGCGATGCGGCCCTGGCCGATGATGGAATATCCGTCGCGCCCGAGGCCCGTATCCATCAAAAGGCTGTTGATGTCCTTGAGACGGACGCTCTCGCGGTTGATGAAATACTCGCTCTCGCCGCTGCGGTAATAGCGGCGGGTCAGCATGATCTCGCTCGAGTCGCTGTCGAAAATACGCGCGGAATTGTCGATGATCAGCGAGACCTGCGCATAGCCAAGCTTGCCGCGCTTCTCCGTGCCGCCGAAGATAACGTCCTCCATCTTGTTGCCACGCAGCGCCTTGGTGCGCTGCTCGCCCATGACCCAGAGGATCGCGTCGGCAATGTTCGACTTGCCGGAGCCGTTGGGGCCGACAATGGCGGTGATATCCTTTTCAAATGTCAGGCGCGTCTTGTCCGGAAAGGACTTGAAGCCCTGGATCTCAAGTGCCCGTAAATACAAGTGGATTCCCTCGTTATCACAAAATAATCAACTGAAATATTATATTATACTTTCCCGGATTTTTCAACGGAAAGTATGACGATTTCTCCCTTTTCCGCCGCGCAGGAGCGCACCTTCAGGCCGGCGAGCGAAAGCGATTCACAGATAGCCGTGATGTTCTCCCGCTTTTGTCCGATCATCTGGGACAGCTCTTCGGCGCGCACGCCCAGCGTGACCGTGCTGCCGCGCTCGACCCCCTGCAGGAGCCGCAGCGCTTTCCCAAGCATCACGCGCGCCCGGACAAGCTCGCCGAGCGCGGGATGGTAAGCCCCCGCGACAGCCGCGCCGGCGGAGAGCTCATCGGTCGGATTGAGCCCCAGACGGATGATCTCCACGCCCGCCTCCTCGAAGAGGGGCACGAGCTGCGCGCAGACCGCCACCGCGTCCTCGACCGTGTGCTCGCGGTATTGCCCCGCGCGCCAGAGCTCATAGAGCGCCGTATCGCGCACGATGACCGTGGGATAGATGCGCACGCCGTCCGGCCGCAGCGCGATCAGTTTCTTCGCCGTCTCAACATCCTTTTCCGCGCTGTCGCTGGGCAGCCCCGTCATCATCTGGAGGACGAGGCGAAAGCCTGCCGCTTTGACTGCTTCGGCAGCCTTTGCGACGTCCTCCTCCGTGTGTCCGCGCCCTGAGAGGCGCAGCACCTCATCGTCCATCGACTGGGCGCCGAGCTCCACGGTCTCCACGCCATAGCGCCGCAGGCGCGCGAGCACGGTCCCGTCGATCGCATCGGGACGGGTCGAGAGCCGGATCGAATCGATCTCTCCACGCTCGATCGCCGCGGCCGCGGCGGAAAGCAGCTCCTCCTGGCGGGACGCTTCAATGGCCGTGAAGCTGCCCCCATAAAACGCCAGTTGCCGCTTTGCCCCGCTGCGGGACAAGGCGGCTGACTGTTCGATCGCCTGTATAACGGTTGCGGCCGTGGCCGGAGCCTCGCTGCCGCTGATGCGCCGCTGGTTGCAGAAGACGCAGTCGTGCCCACAGCCGAGGTGCGGCACAAACACCGGGATGATGCACTCTCTTGCGCTCATACCTGCAAAAGCGCCAGAGCGCGGCAGGCGGCCATCTGTTCGGCCTCCTTCTTGGTGCGGCCGCTCCCCTCTCCGACGGTTTTGCCGTTGACAGAGACGGAAAAGGTAAAGGTCTTGTTGTGGTCGGGGCCGCTCTCTCCGACGAGCTCATAGCGGATCTGGCACTCGCCGTCGCGCTGGACATACTCCTGCAGCGCGGTCTTATAGTCGGCGCTCGGGTGCACCTCGCCGATCTCGGCGTTGTTGAGAACATGCTCCATGATAAAACGCTTTGCCTCGTCGATCCCGCCGTCGAGATAGATCGCGGCGATGGTCGACTCGACCATATCGGCAAGGATCGAGGTGCGCTCGCGCCCGCCGGTCATCTCCTCGCCGCGGCCGAGACGCATGAATTCGCCCAGCCCCAGCGCAAGCGCCGCCTTGTGCAGGCTCGTCTCGCACACCAGCTCGGCGCGCAGACGCGTCATCCGCCCCTCGGGCAGCGACGGCTCGTGGCGATAGAGGAACTCCGCCGTCGTAAGTCCCAGGATCGAGTCGCCCAGGAACTCCAGCCGCTCATAGCTCTCCGCGCCCTCGGCGTGGCGCTCGTTGGCGTAGGAGCTGTGGGTCATGGCCGTTTCCAGCAGCTTTTTATTTTTGAATCGGTAGCCGATGCGGCTTTCAAGCGTTTGCATCACTTTCGGTTTTGATCCTCATATATTCGATGTTGGCCTTGATGTCCTCCACGACGCCGGCCTCGACAAAGGCCTTGGCCTGGCGGATGGCGGCAAAGAAGCTCGCGGCGTTCGAAGAACCGTGCGCCTTGATGACCGGGCGGGAAATGCCGATCAGCGCCGTGCCGCCGACCTCGTTGACGTCCATCGACTTCTTCATGGCGGCAAGATCGTTTTTCAGAACCGCCGCGGCCAGCTTGTTGATCGTGCTCTTGTAGAACACATCCTTGAGCGCGTGCATCATGAACTTGATCACACCCTCGGTCGCCTTTAAGAGCACGTTGCCGGTAAAGCCGTCGGTCACAACGACGTCGGCCGCGCCGTCAAAGACGCCGGTGCCCTCGATGTTGCCGACGAAGCGGATACGCCCCTGTTCATCGGCCTCGCGGAGCAGCGCGAAGACCTGGTGGCGCAGCTCATCGCCCTTGGTATCCTCGGTGCCGACGTTCAGAAGGCCCACGCGCGGCTGATCGCAGCCCATCATCTTTTTGGCATAAAAGCTGCCCATATAGGCAAACTGCAGCAAATATTCCGCCGTGCACTCGACGTTCGCGCCGCAGTCGATCAGCATGACGCCGTGCTCGCCCGCGGGCAGGATCGGCGCCAGCGCCGCGCGGCGGATGCCGCGGATGCGCTTGACCGTCAGCGTCGCGCCGGTCAGCAGCGCGCCGGTCGATCCGGCGGAGACCACCGCGTCGCCCTTGCCCTCGGCAAGCATGCGCAGCGCGACCGCCATCGACGAATCCTTTTTGCGCCGGGTCGCCGTGGAGGGATCATCCTCCATTTCGATGACCTCGCGCGCGTCGACGATCTCATAAGCCGACTCGTCCTCGCCGGCGAGGCAGGCCTTGACCTCCTCGATCTTCCCGACGAGCGTGACGTCCACGCCCAGCTCTTTGTGTGCGCGGACCGCGCCCTTTACGATCTCCTGCGGGGCGTTGTCCCCGCCCATGGCGTCAACGATGATCCTCATAGCTGCATGATCTCCTTTGTCTTTATCTCTTCAATGATCGCAAGGGAACGCTTCGAGATCTCCGCGTTCTTGTTTCGCTTGCCCTTGACACGGTATCCGAGCGGAGAAATGATGCCGAAGTTGATGTTCATCGGCTGGAAATCCCCGACGCTGCCGCCGGAGATATACAGCGCGAGCGCGCCGATGGCCGTCTCCTGCGGGAAATCGGCCGCGGGCAGACCCAGCACGCGCGCCGCCGTCTCAATGCCGACCAGCATGCCGGAGGCCGCCGATTCGACATAGCCCTCGACGCCGGTCATCTGCCCGGCAAAGCTGATGCGCTCGCAGCCGATCAGGCGGTAATAGCGGTCGAGGAGACGGGGGCTGTTTAAGTAGGTGTTGCGGTGCATCACGCCGTAGCGGACGAACTCCGCGTTCCGCAGCGCCGGGATCATCGAAAACACGCGCTTCTGCTCGCCCCAGGTGAGGTGGGTCTGGAAGCCGACGATGTTGTAGATCGTGCCCTCGGCGTTGTCGCGCCGCAGCTGCACGACGGCATAGTTGTTCTTCCCCGTGCGCGGGTCGACAAGGCCGACCGGCTTGAGCGGGCCGTAGCGCAGCGTGTCCACGCCGCGTCTGGCCATGACCTCGACGGGCATGCAGCCCTCGAAGACCGCGCCGTCGTCAAAGCCGTGCACCGCGGCCTCCTTTGCGTTTGCCAGTTCGGTGACAAAGGCAAGATACTCGTCCTTGTCCATCGGGCAGTTTACATAATCTGCCGTCCCTTTGTCGTAGCGCGATGCGAAAAAGGCGCTTTCCATGTCAACGCTCTCGATGGTGACGATCGGCGCGACGGCGTCGTAAAAGTGCAGGTCGCTCTCCGGACAGAGCGCGGCGATCTTCTCCGCGATCGCGTCGGAGGAAAGCGGTCCGGTCGCGATCACAACCTCGCCGGACGGGATCTCCGTCGCCTCGGCGTGGACGATCTCGACATGCGGACAGGTTTCGAGTTTTTCGGTAATATAGGCTGAAAAACCCTCGCGGTCGACGGCGAGCGCGCCGCCCGCGGCCACGCGGTTATGATCGGCGCTCTCCATGATGAGCGAGCCCATCGCGCGCATCTCGGCCTTGAGCAGGCCGACGGCGTTTGACAGCTCGTCGCTGCGCAGCGAGTTGGAGCACACCAGCTCGGCAAAGCCGTCGGAGACATGGGCCGGGCTTTTCTTTTCCGGCTTCATCTCGACAAGGCGCACGGGGATATTCCGTTTTGCGAGCTGCCAGGCGCATTCGCTGCCTGCCAGACCCGCGCCGAGCACGGTGACCTTTTCCATTATGATTCCTCGGTTTTCTTTGTTGTCTTTTTTGCGGTGGTTTTCTTTGTTGTCGTCTTGGCCGCGGTTGTCTTCTTCGCGGCAGAGGATTTCTTCGCCGTCGTCTTCGCGGCGCTTTCCTTTTTGGCCGTATCGCCCTTCGCCGCCGTTTTCTTTTTATAGCTCCGCTTGTCCTCGGGGACGAAGTTGGGGCATTCCTCGTTGATGCAATAGCTCTTGAGCGGGCCGCGTCCGGCGTGCTTGAACATCGTCTTGCCGCACACGGGGCAGACGTCCTTCGTCGGCACATCCCAGGTGATGAAGCCGCAGTCGGTCCCGCGCTCGCAGGCATAGAAGACATAGCCCTTCTTGCTTGTGCGCTTTAAGATCTTGCTGCCGCACTTGGGGCACTTACCGGGCATCTCGACGACGATCGGCTTGGTAAAGGTGCACTCCGGGAAGCCGGGACAGGCAAGGAAGTAGCCGAAGCGGCCCTTCTTGACGACCATCCGGCGGCCGCAGACGTCGCAGATCTCGTCGCTCTCCACGTCGGGGACCTTGATCTTCACGCCGTCCATCGCCTCTTCCGCGGCGGCCATTTCCTTTTCAAAGTTCTGATAGAACGATCCGAGCACCTCGCGCCAGTTGGCCTTGCCGCTTTCGATGCCGTCAAGCTCGCTCTCCATCTGATTGGTGAACTTCAGATCGACGATGTCGCCGAAATGCTCCTTCATCAGCCCGGTCACGACCTCGCCGAGCGGCGTGGGCCGCAGATATTTCCCTTCCTTGATGACGTAATCGCGCGAGGTGATTGCCGTGATCGTCGGCGCGTAGGTCGACGGACGGCCGATCCCCTTTTCCTCCATCGCACGGATCAGCGTCGCCTCGGTATAGCGGGCGGGCGGCTGGGTGAACTGCTGCTGCGGGATCATCTTTTCAAGATAGACCCGCTCGCCCTCGCTTAAGGTAGGCAGCGGATTTTCGATCTCGCCCGACTCCTCGTCGCGCGCCTCCTCATAGACAGCGGTATAGCCGGGGAACTTCAGCTCGGAATAATTGGCGCGGAAGGTATAGCCCGCGGAGACGACATCCACCGATACGTTGTCATAGACGGCGTTTGCCATCTGGCAGGCCGTGAAGCGGCCCCAGATCAGGCGGTAGAGCCGGTACTGCTCCTGCGTGAGGTCCTTGCGCACCGTCTCGGGCGAGAGATCGACATAGGTCGGACGGATGGCCTCGTGCGCGTCCTGCGCGCCGGCCTTGGTCTTATAGCGGCGCGGCGAGCCGGGATAATAGGCCTCGCCGTAGCGCTCGGTGATATAGTTTCTCGCGGCCGCAAGCGCCTCTTCCGACAGGCGCAGCGAGTCCGTTCTCATATAGGTGATCAGACCGATCGTGCCGTGGCCGGTGATCTCGACGCCCTCGTAGAGCTGCTGGGCGATCGACATCGTGCGGCGCGGCGTCATGGCGAGGCGGCGCGAGGCCTCCTGCTGCAGTGTCGAGGTGATAAAGGGAGGCGCGGGGCTTTTCTGCTTCTGCCCGCGTTTGACGGAATCGATGATAAAGGGCGCGTCCTGCGTCGCGGCGATGACGGCGTTGACCTCGTCCTCGCTCTTGAGTTCGGTCTTCTTCTCGCCCTTGCCGTAAAAGCGGGCGGAGAAGGTGCCGCTGCCGCCCTCGCAGTCGAGCAGCGCGTCGAGCAGCCAGTACTCCTCGCTTTGGAAAGCCTTGATCTCCTCCTCGCGGTCGACGACCATGCGCGTCGCGACGGACTGGACCCGTCCGGCGGAGAGGCCGGACTTGACCTTTTTCCAAAGCAGCGGCGAGATCTTGTAGCCGACGATGCGGTCCAGCACGCGGCGCGCCTGCTGCGCGTCGACGAGATTGGTGTCGATCGCGCGGGGATTTTCGATGCTCTCGGTCACGACCTTTTTCGTGATCTCGTTGAAGGTCACGCGCTGGGCTTTTTTGTCGCTGAGCTCCAGCAGCTCCTTGAGATGCCAGGAGATCGCCTCGCCCTCGCGGTCAGGGTCCGTTGCAAGATAGACCGTGCCGGCCGCCTTGGCGTCCTTTTTCAGCTCTGCGATCAGGTCCTTTTTGTCCTTCACGGGGATATATTCCGGCTCGAAGCCGTGCTCTATGTCAACGCCCAGCTTGCTCTTCGGCAGATCCCGCAGATGCCCCATGGACGCTTTTACCTTATATTTGCCGCCGAGATATCGCTCGATGGTCTTGGCCTTCGCCGGGGATTCGACGATGACCAGGTCTTTTCCTTTTGCCATATGGTTTCCTCACTTTGCTCCTGTTACGAGCGGCGCTGCACGTTGAGAGCCACCCGGTTGCCCGGCAGGCGCCGGACGATGCCCTTGACGGTCAGGACGGTGAGCTGAGTCAGCACCGTCGCCGCGCCGAGGCCGGTCTTCTCCACGATGTCGTCGACGTGCGTCGGCTCCTTTTCGATCGCGGAGACGATCTTCAGCTGGGTCTCGCTGAGCTGGGCCAGCTGTGTTCTTAAGTCAATATATGCTACGCTCTTTTCCTTGTCAATCTCTTTTTTCCCGGCTGCGGAAGCGGCTTTTGCCGGTTCCGGCGCGGGCTGCACAGCAGCGGCGGGCGCATCCGTCCGCTCCGCCGCGACGCGCCGGAGCTTGTCCGGAAAGAGCGGGGCAAACTCGCCCAGCACGTCCCAGCCGCAGGTGACGGGCGTCGCCCCGTCCTTTAAGAGCGCGTTCGTACCGCGGCAGCCGGGCGCGTCCGCGTTGCCGGGTACGGCGAAGACCTCCCTGCCCTGCTCCAGCGCTTCGGCGGCGAAGAGAAGCGTGCCGCTCTTCTCCGGCGCCTCCACCGCCACCGCGCCGAGCGAAAGCCCCGCGCTGATGCGGTTGCGCTCGCGGAAAAAGCTGCGCAGTGATGCGCGCCCCGGGGCGTATTCGCTGATGAGCGCGCCCTTGCGGCACACGTCATAGCCAAGCGTGCTGTCGTTCTGGTCGTGCGCCGTGCCGAGCACGCCGATGCAGATCCCGTCCGCGTCAAGCGCGCCGCGGGCTGCCGCCGCGTCTATGCCGTTTGTCAATCCGGAGACGACGATGCCGCCGCCCTTTGCAATCTCATAGGCGATCTGCCGTCCCATCTTCAGCCCGTAGGGCGAGGCGGAGCGGGTGCCGACGATCGCGATCACCGCTTCGTCGTCGACCCGGGGCAGCTTTCCCCGGACATAGAGCACGACAGGCGGCGCATAGATGGCCCTGAGCCGCCTGGGATAGAGAGCGTCCTGCATCGTGACGATCGCAAGATCCTCACGCGCGCAGTCCGAAAGGATCTCGTCCACGCGCCCGAGATCACGCCGCTCGAGCGCCGCGGCCTCGGCCGCGCTCACGCCGTCGATGGCGGAAAAGGCGCCGGACGGCGCGAAGAACACGCTCTCGGCGTCGCCGAAGCGGCGGATCAGCGCCGCCTTGGCCCGCACGCTGACCGTTTCGAGCGAGGAGAGCCAAACCCAGTATGTCACAGCCGACATGTTCTTCTCCCCTCCCGTCAGGTATTATCTCTTGCCATCTCCCACATGAGCACCGACGCCGCGACCGCCGCGTTGAGCGATTCGCTGCGCGCGTCCATGGGGATGATGATCTCGCCGTCGCAAAGGTCGAGCAGTTCCCGGCTCAGTCCATGACCTTCGCTGCCGACAGCGATCGCAGAATGTGTTATGTCAACCTTTCGTACGTCCGTCGCCCGCTCGGAGAGCGCCGCGCCGTAGAGCTTCAGTCCCTGCTTTTTCAGCCAGGCTGTCAATTCCTCGTGCGAGAGGGTCAGCACGCGCTGGCGGAAGATCGCGCCCATCGAGGCGCGCACGGTTTTGGGCGAAAAGCAGTCCGCACAGTCGCCGAGAAGCACGACGGCGTCGATGGAAAAGGCGCTTGCCGTGCGCAGCACCGTGCCCACGTTGCCGGGATCCTGCACGTTTTCGAGCACGATCGCGCTTTGCACCCTCTCGTCCCCTCCGCCCTCGTCACGGCGTACGGTAAAGAGCGGGCCGGGGCTGTTTTTCATCGGGGAGGCGTAATCGAACAGCTCGGGAGGCGCGCTGTACTGTCTGTCGCAGACGAGCTCCGATCGCGCGCCGCCCTCCTTCCACAGGACGGAGGTAATCACCGCGCCGCTCTTGCGCGCCTCGTCCAGCAGCTTATAGCCGTCGCAGAGATATTCCCCCGACGCGGCGCGGTAAGCGCTCTCCGCGCCGAGCGCGCGCAGATGCGTGATGACGGCGTTTTTTCTTGATGTGATCCTGTCCATATTTCTCTCCGGCAAACCATACAGCCTTTCGGCCTGCTTCTTTCCAATAATTGTAGCATACGTTATTTGCGCTTTTCAATATTAAATTATATCTTCCCTTTTATCAAAGCAAACCGGCGCCGGAAAAGCTTCCGCTTCCGGCGCCGGATTTTGGCGGGAATGATATCAGTTTCTGTCCTCCGGGTGTTTCTTCTCCCAGCGTTTCCTGGCCTGCACGCGCACGGCCTCCTCCACGCCCTCCTTCGCCTTGGGGATCACTTCGTCCTCCAGCGCGGTCTTGCCGCGGGCGAGAAGGCGGACGAGCTCGACAAGGAGCGTGATCGCGGCGGGCAGGATCAGCGCCGCTTCCAGCGCGCTGAGCGCGGCGCACTCGTTTTCCGTGATGCGCGCGGCGTTTTCCCAATACGGATAGCGCACCGACCCGGCGTGCGCGGCACGCGAGGGCAGATCCTTTGCGATCCGCATCAGGCGCCAGAAATCAAAGCGCCCGGTATTGACGACAGCCTCACCGTCGTCAAGCGGGAATTTTTCGGCGATGAGCTGAGCGCCGTAGCCCTTGACGGCCTCCGGGATCACGACCTCGTAACAGCCGACGCTGTCCTGTCCCGTGATCACGCGATAGGCGTCATAGCTCATGAAAAAGCCTTTTTCGCCGGTATAGGCGCGGCGGCTGGCGCTGTCGCTCTCGCGGTCGACCACGCCGCCGACGACGAAATCGACCCCGTTGATCTGAACGGACATGCCGACGAGCTCAACGCCGCCGAACAGCTCCCAGGCAAGCTCGCGGTCAAGCACGACACGGTCGGGCGAGAGGTCGCTTTCGCTGATATAGCTGCCGCTTATGAGCCGCAGCGGATGGAAGGCGAAAAACTCTCCTCCCACGGCGAGGACCGGCGCCTCGGTGCTGCGCTTGTCGCCGCTGATCGTCACCTTGTCCTCGCGGCTCCAGGCGTCGACGAAGGGATAGACGCCGTCGCTCCACTCGATCCCGGCCTCGCGGAACGCGTCGAGCATCGCATAGCGGAAGGCATAGACCTCGTTGAGCCCAACCTTCGCCCCGTCGGCCAGGAAGCAGCTGTGCTGGATAAAGCTCTGCTCGCTCTCGCCCTGCCAGCGCTCGGCCTCCTGCTGGGTCAGCAGGCGGTTAGACAGCAGCCCGACCGCAAGGGCACAGACGAGACCGAGGAGCAGCAGCGCGCCGCAGATCCAGAACCAGATCTTCCTCTTTCGGCTGATCTTCATCTTCTCAGCCCTCGGCCATTCTCACCTGGTCGCCGCTCTTGATCGGGGCGCTCGCGGTCGTGATGACATAGTCGCCGTAATTGAGGCTGCCCGTGACGGCGGAGTTGTTGTCGTCGCTGGCAATGACCTCGACGTTGACGCGCTTGGCGAAATAGCGGTTGCCGAGCGGGGAGTTCTTGGCCTGGACCACCAGAACGAACTTGCCGTTGGCGTCCGAGCGGATCGAGCTGTTTGGCACGATGATGTCATAGGTGGCGCTCCGCTCGCCGATGGCAAGCGAAAGCTGCGTGCCCGCCGTCACGTCGCCGGTGACGTCAAACTCCAGCAGACGGTTGGTCTGCGGGTTTTTCGGGTCCGGCTTGATGGCGGAGAGCGTCGCCTCGATCGTGCTGCCCCAGTAGAAGCTGGTCACGCTGGCGCTGTCGCCGGGACGCAGGCGCTTGGCCTGGTCGGTCGTGACGGAAAAGCTGAGCGTATAGCCCATGTCCGGCACCTCGATCTTGGCGATGACCTGGTCCTTGGTGGCGGTCGTGCCGGCCGTGACCGAGATCTCGCTCACCGTGCCGGAGACGTTCGAGAGGATCTGGTTGTCGCTGCCGCCGGTCAGCTCGTTGAGCTTCTGCTGCGCCCGTTCGATCTGATAGCTCAGATCCTGCAGGCTCAGCCCCGTCAGCGCGGCCTGGCGGTTATAATCGTCGGCGCTGTCCTGCAGGGTCTTGAGCGCGGCCTCGGCGGCCTGGCGCTCGGCCACGGCGGCGTTATAGCTGTCGGTGAACATGCTCGAAAAGCCGTCGTAGAGATTCTGGGCGGAGGTATTGCGCTCGATCGCTTTCTGAAGAGCGCCGATCGTATCCATCACGTCGTTGTTTCGCGCCTCGTCGGAGAGGTAGCTGTTCGCCATGTCGAAATACGGCGCGAGCGCGTCATACTTGACGCCGAGGTCGGGATCGGCCACGAAAAGATCGGGATTCTGCAGCGCGAACTGCATGATCGCGTTGTCCGCCGTTTCGAGCTTGGTGAGCGCGACGCTCACGGAATTGACGCTGCCGTCCGCGGAGGTGAGCGCCTCGCGCGCATTGTTGAGCGCAAAGCGGGCATCGTTGAGCGTCGTCATGCTTGTGGCGTCCGCGCCGCACTTTTCCGCCTCGAGCGAAAAATCGCTGAAGGACGAGGCAAGACTGTCAAGGCTCTGCAGCGCCGTCTCGTTGGCGAGCTTATAGTTCAGCTCGGCGGAGGCGAGCTCGGTCTTGGAGCTCTCTAACGCGGTGAGCGCGCTCTGGAAATCCGGATTGCTGTTGAGTTGGGCCAGCGCCGCAGCCTCGGCCGCGACGGCGTTGTTATAACGGGTCTGCGCCTTTTGCAGCTGGCCGCCGTAATTCGTCGCGCCGACAGCGGTCTGCTGATAGCTGAGCTTGAGCTGGCGAATCTGGTCGGTCAGCGTCTCGATCTCGGCGCTGTCGCCATTGCCCAGAACAAAGAGTACGTCGCCCGTCTCGACCTGCTGGCCGGACTTGACCATCACAGCGCGGATCTCACGCGTCTGGGGCGCCTTGACCTCATAGTTTCCCTGCGACTCGACCGTGCCCGTGCCGCGCACCTTGGCGGTAATGGGGCCGGACTGAACGTATTCCGTCGCCGCCTCGGGAAGACTGCGGTTCATGATGGTATTGGAGAAAAAGGTGAGCACCAGCAGCACCGCGAGAAAGATGATCGCGGCGTTTTTGACCCATTCTCTGTTTTTCGGTTTGTTCTCCATGAAATACGACACGCTCCGTTCATGAGGATGTTGGAGGCAGAGTAGTGAAAGGCGGTGCCGAGCTGCGGCGCCCCTCATCCGTCAGACAAAGTCTGCCACCTTCCCCCGAGGGGGAAGGCTATAAGGTGTTGTTTATCCTTTGACGCTGCCCTGGTTGGCGATGCCCTCGACGAGGTATTCCTCGCCGTGGAGGAAGAGCAGCAGCGAGGGGATCATATACACGCTCGCCATCGCAAAGGCGAGACCGATCTCGCCGGAATTGATGTTGGACAGGAACACCGAAAGCGGCTGGGCGTCCGCGTCCTTTAAGAGGATCAGCGGCTGCTCGACCATGTTCCAGTAGTCGATGAACACCAGGATCGCGATCGAGTAGAGCGCCGAGCGGCACTCCGGCAGACAGATCTTTGTGAAGATCTGCCATTCGTTTGCGCCGTCGACCTTGGCGGCCTCGATGAGCGAATATGGGATGCGGCGCATAAATTTGGTCAGCAAAAAGACCGAAAACGGTGCGAACACGCCAGGCAGGATGATGGCCCACGGGGTGTTGATGATGCCGAGCCACTGGCTGACGAGGAAGTTCGGCACCAGCGTGACCTGATAGGGCATCAGCATCAGGATCACATAGAAAAAGAAGATGCCGTCGCGGATCTTGCCGCGCCATCGCGTAAAGCTGTACGCCGCGACGGAGGCGACCGTGACCTGCAAAATCACGATCGGCAGCACCAGGAGGATGCTGTTCCAGTATTTGAGCAGATAGTTCGGGGATTTGATCAGGCCCGAGATGTACTGGGAGAGCGTCACCTTGTCGGGGATGAACTTCAGATTGACCTTTTCCGAGACAAAGCCGCCGCCCGTCGACGAGAAGATCATGCCGTAGTTCGAGCGGATCTCGCTTTCGGACATGAAGGAGTTAGTAAAGGTCAGCACCGTCGGCAGCAGGAACAGCACCGAGAACACCAGACACAGCACAAACATCACGCCGCGGGAGAAATAGCGTTTTTTCTTCATCCCTCCACGTCCTTTCCGAACCAGTCCTCGATCTTGAAGAGGAGGGCGATGAGCACGACCATGACGATCGCCATGATCACAGCCGCCGCGGAGAGCTTTTGATAGTCAAACGAGCGGAAGGTGTTGTTCATGAAGTGCTGCAGCATATAAAGCCGCCCCAGCGGATAGTCCCCCGTCAGAAGGTAGACTTCGCGGAAGACCTTGAAGGAGTTGATCAGCGAGAGGATCGTGACGAACAGCACCGTCGGCGAGAGATAGCGCAGCTTGATGGCAAAGAACTTATAGCTCTCCGATGCGCCCTCGACGTCGGCGACCTCCAGAAGCTCCTTGGGGATGTTGGCCAGCCCCGCCATGAAGAGGATCATGAAATAGCCGAGGTTCTTCCACAGGAACAGCAGCACGACGACATAGATGTTATAATCGCTCTGCAGCCAGTCGATCCTGTCCGCGCCGAAGAGGGAGATCCACTCGTTGACCGAGCCGTTATAGCTGAACAGCACCTGCCAGATCAGCACGACCGAGGCCACGGGGACCATCATCGGGCTGAGGAAAAAGGTGCGGAACGTGGACTTGCCGGGGATGCGCGCCTCGAGCAGCACCGCGAGCGCCAGCGACAGCACGACCGCGAGCGGCACCGCGAGCGCCGAGAACAGCAGCGTGTTTTTCGCCGCCATCAAAAAGGCGGAGTTTGACAGCAGCTTTGTAAAGTTGTCGAGAAAGACGAAGTTCCGCGTGCCGACGCCGTCGATCATCGAATAGTACACGACGACGCCGAAGGGCAGGATGAAGAACACCCCGACGCCCAGCAGACTCGGCGAGAGAAAGCACAGGCTCGCGGCGATGTCGCGCCACTTGTTATTCCGTTTTTCCTTTCGTCTGTCAGTCATGCGTCGTCCATCGATTCCTTTGGTTTTCAACTAAATATTGTAGCATAGTTCTCATTTCTTCGCAAGGGAAAGTGTTCTCTTTCCTCATTTTTCTTTCCCCCGCGTAAGATTTCCGGACAGTTTTTGCGGCGGAGAAAAGCTCTCCGCCGCAGATTTGGATTTGATTGATTCAGCGCTGCTCGTTGACATAGATGCTCATCTTGCCCTGGACGAGCTTGCCCACCTCTTCGGCGGTCTTCTGGCCGGCGAAGAAGGCGTCGGTCTGCTCTGTGATAATGTTGAGCACGGCCGTGTTCTGGCTGTAGAGCTTGGTGGCGGTGTTGATGACCTCCATCAGCTTGTCGGCCTGCTCCTGCGTCAGCGCGTAGATTTCCATGGGTTCGTCCATGCCTTCCATCCAGAAGCCGCCGCGGGAAACGGGGATGCGCTCGCCGGTTTCGGGATCGAGCTTGTAGTTTCCGTTCTCATCCTTTTCATACTCGACGGTCATGGCCTCCTTGAGCTGCTTGTCGAGCAGGTTCCGGTTGGCCGGGAAGCCGTAGTAATAGTTCTGGTTCTCCAGTCCCTTTTCGGTCATAAAGCCGCGCAGGAACTGCCAGGCGGCCTCCTTGTCGGCGCAGCTGGAGCTGATGCCGTAGCAGGAGCTGACGTTCAGATAGCTGCCGACGCCCGACGCGGTCGGGAAGCCGATATAGGTCAGGTTGCCGCCGAACTGGGCTTCGGTGCTGGCGATGTCGTCAAAGCTGCCGAGATACAGACGGGTCAGCAGCTGCTTGCCCTCGCTGATGCGGGCCTCGTCGCTCTGGTATTCGTCCCAGTTGAAGTTCGCGCTGTCAAAGGCGTTCGGGAAGAGCCTGGAGAACTCCAGGAGGTCTGCGAACTCCGGACTGTCGAAGCGGCACTGGCCGGTCGTCCAGTCGACGTAGTAATCGGCGTCGAGCGTAAGCACGTCGCGCAGGATGTCGCCGCTGGTGGTGAACTGGTCGAGGACGGTGCAGCCCTCGGGCATTTTGGCCAGGGCGTCCTTGACGTCGTCATAGGTCCAGCCCGGCTTGTCGCCCACGATCTGGGCAGCGCCGGCGAGCGTGACGATGTTGAAGGTAGAGACCGTGGAGCAGAGCTTGCCGTTCTCCTCCAGCGCCTGGAGGACGTTGGGCAGGAAGTCGTCACGGCTGATCTCACTGTCGGCGTCCATGAAGGGATAGAGGTCTACCAGCAGCCCCTTGGCGGCAAGCTGCTGATACGGCATGCCCTGCAGCGAGAGGATGTCGGGCAGCGAGCCGGACATGATCTCGGTCGTCAGCTTGTTGAGGCCGGCGTTGTTGTCCTCGTCGGTGTTATACTGGGAGTAATCGATCACTTCGATGCGCACGTTGCTGCTGCGGTTGAAGCGGATGACCGCCTCCTGCAGCGCGTCGTCCGCCCACTGGCAGGCCAGCGTCAGGCTCTCCTTCTGCGGCACCTCGGCATAGGACTTCTTCATGATCGTCACAAATTCGGTCGTGACGTTTTCATATTTCGCATCCCAGCTGTTCGTCACAGCGATGAAGCTGCCGTCCGCCTTGACCGAGAAGCCGGCGAGATTGTTCGAGAGGACGTCGACATTCAGCCAGTCGAAGAGCTTTTCGTTCTCGCCGCTCTCAAGGTTGAAGCCGTAGATGTTGATGCCGCTCTGATAATACAGATCGTAATCCCCGCCGCCGGTGAAGAAGGAATAGGCATAGCGCGGGCCGTCCCAGGTCTGGGCGACGCGGCCGGTCGCGGGATCGATCGCGGCGATCTTGGTCTCGCCGGTCATCTCATCGCTGTAGGCGATGCCGAGCGAGCCGTCCTTCATCGTAAAGATGCTGTTGACGTAGCCGTCGATCGTGATCTGGGAGGGGCTGCTGCCGTCGGCGCCCATGACGGTCAGCCCGGTGTTGGCCGCGATCAGGATCTTGTCGCCGGCAAAGCTCAGCCCGTTCGGCCAGAACCATTCGTCGCTGTCGCCGGAGTTCAGCTTGACGAGGGTCTTCTCGGCGCCGGTCTTGTCCATCGTGCGGAGATACCAGTTTTCGACATACTGGAAATAATCCCAGTAGGCCATGTCGTTCTCCGTCACGCCCTCGGGCGCGTCGCTCCAGGTCTCCGAGGTATGATAGAGCGCGGCGAGCTCGCCGTCGGCATTGGTCGCAAGAGAGCTGAGCTCGACGTTGAAATTGTGGTTTTCGGGGACTTCGGGCTCAAAGGGCGTGTAGCCGGAGAGCTTGCTTACCTTTCCGTCATAGGTCACGAATTCCAGCGTTTCACGGATAATATCAAACTGGCCTTCCCATTCCTTGACCTCGCCTTCGCGGGGCTCGCGCTGGCCGACCACGTCGGAGGACGTGGCGTAAAAGCCCGTCTCGGTAAAGCAGGCCGCGCCCATCGGGCGGTTGTTGTTGTCCGCCTTTTCAAACGAAGAGACATAGACGAATTCCGGCGTCGCGTCCTTGCCGCCGGTCTTGCCGGTGTTGCCGGGCTTGGCCGCGCTGCCGCCGCTCTCCTTCGAGCCGCAGGCTGCGAGAGAGAAGATCATCATCACAGCGAGCACCGAGGCGATCAGCGCGCGAAAAGTTTTCTTCATGCTATTTCCTCCAAAAAGGTTTTATCATTCTGTACGTGGCGGCCGCAGGCCGCAAAGGACGGGACTTCTCCCCTTATGTCCGAATGCATTGTAGCATACCTGCGCGAAAATGTCTCTTAAGCTTTCTTAAACGTGTGGCAAGCAATTGTTTCCGAGTAAAAATGTGGTATAATCATGCTGACGATCCCTGCGCCGCGCGGCCGTTTTCCGCCTGTGCGCCCTCCGGGATCGCCCTTACCGAAAACGAGGTGTTACGACTATGGCTGCAAGATCCCATATTCTGATCGTGGACGACGACGCGGACATCCGCCAGGTGCTGCGTCTGCTGCTGCGCGACGATTATAACGTCACCGAGGCGGAGGACGGTCCTTCCGCCATCCGCGCGGTGCAGGAGAACTCCGATATCGATCTCATCATCCTCGACGTGATGATGCCGGGCATGTCCGGGCTGGAGGCCTGCGACGCGATCCGCGGCATCACGAACGCGCCGGTGCTTTTCCTTACGGCCAAATCCGCCGAAAAGGACAGGCTCTCCGCCTATCGCAGCGGCGGAGACGATTTTTTGTCCAAGCCCTTTTCGCACGACGAGCTGCTGGCCAAGGTCGGCTCGCTGCTGCGGCGTTATAAGGAATACCGCGGCAAGCCGGAGGCGGCGCTCGCGGTGGAAAACCTGGAGATCGATTTCGCGACCCACAGCGTCAAGAGCGCCGGGAACCCCGTCGCGCTGACCGACACGGAGTATGCGATCCTGGAGTATCTGCTGCACAACCGCGGCACGACCGTTACGACGCCCGACCTCTATGAGGCCGTGTGGAAGGAGCGCTTTCTCCCCGGCTCGGGCAACACGGTGATGGTCCATGTGCTGAACCTGCGCCGCAAGATCGAGGAGAACCCCTCCAGTCCGAAGATCGTCCGTACCGTTTGGGGAAAGGGCTATCAGATTGATTAAGCGATTTCTTTCGCGCGCAAGCCTCAACGCGAAGATGCTCATCGCCGCGCTGCTTGCGCTGCTTGCGGCGATCGGCGTTTTCGCGCTCGCCTACGGCGTGGGCAATTACTTCATCGACAAGGTCTATATGAGCAGCGAGTCTGTCTCCGCCCGCAAGGCGCAGATCTATACGGACTTTAACATCTATGTGCGGAAAAACGCTCTCGCCGGAACCGATTCCACCGCCATCGCGCGCTGGACGGCCGAGCGGGAATATGTGACGATCGTCGTCACCGGGCGCGGCGGCAATTACAGCGTCCGCCGCGGCGAGCAGACGCCGCTGAACAACCAGACAAGCGACCTCATCGAGATCGCGGGCATTTACGGCAAGCTGTACCCGATGCGCTTTACCGACGGTGAATACCGGATCGCGATCGGCGACAGCTCCCAGACGCACGAGAAAAACCTGTTTCTCATCGGCTCGCTCGTTCTCGCGTCCGTCGCCTTTATCGCGGTGATGTTCCTTTATATCCGCCGCGTGACCGACCGGATCATCGACCTGTCGGAGGAGGCGGTGGTCATCGGCTCGGGCGACCTCGAGGCGCCGATCACGACCGAGGGCGGCGACGAGATCTCCGTCCTCGCCACCGAGATGGACAACATGCGGCACTCCGTGATCGAGCGCATGGGCAACGAAAAGCGCGCCTGGGAGGCCAACAGCGAGCTCATCACCGCCATCTCCCACGACATCCGCACCCCGATGACCAGCCTCATCGGCTATCTCGGGCTGCTGACCGAGGGCAACGGCGACGCGGAAAGCCGCGAGCGCTTTGCGGCCTCGGCCTATTCCAAGGCGCTGGAGCTCAAGGATCTGACGGACGAGCTGTTCAAATATTTTCTCGTTTTCGGCCGCTCGGAGCTGGAGATGGAGCGCGAGCGCTATGACGCGCGGCTGCTGCTCGAGCAGCTGGTCGGCGAGGCCGCGTTCGATCTCACCGACGCGGGCTTTGAGATCCGCCAGATCCCCTTTGAGGGCGAGTGCACGATTGTCGCCGACGCGATGTATCTCAAGCGCGTGATGGACAACCTTGTGACGAACGCGAAAAAATACGCCGACAAAAACAGTCCCATCGTCTTTCTCTCGGAGCTTTCGGAGGGACAGCTGAGTCTTTGCGTGTCAAACGTGATCGCGAAGAACGTCTCCCGCGTCGAGAGCACCAAGATCGGACTGCGCACCTGCACGAAGATCTTGCAGGCCATGGGCGGCAGCTTTGTCTCCCGGATCGAGGACGACCACTATTCGGCCACGTTCTCCCTCCCCGCCGCTCCGGCGGAAAACGGCTAAACACCGGCTTTCCCGAAAAGCACCCGCAAAGGGGCGCGAAGAATGCTTCGCGCCCCTTGTTTTTTATCTATGTGGGGATTTGATTTCAGATTGATGAAATAATTGTTTTTCAAGTGGGGATTTCAAGCTATTTCCTTCCCGCGCAAGCGGCAAATCTTAAAAATGCGCTGTCGAGCCGTGCCGGATCCGATTGCTTATTGACAATTTACGTCGTTATGCGTTACTTTGTATTATATAATTTGTGATTCTCTCCACCAGGGTATGATATGGAAAAAACAAAGCTGAAAAAAAAGCCGGCCAGACATGTTCTGATCCTGGTGCCGGTCATATTGCTTCTGCTGGCGGCGCTTGTGTATGTTTCGACGCTGTATGCCCGCTCGATCACCGCGCCGGAGGAAGAGATCGTCTCTGACGCCCCCGCCGCTGCCGCGTCCGCCGCGCCGGCCGCAAGCCCGGCGCCGACGCCTGCGCCCACGCCCTATGTGCCGCAGCAGCTCACTTTTGATATCGTGACATCAGATGAGGTGCTGGACATCGTCGTGTGCGACACCGAGGGGCTCGTCGTTCCCGGCTTTGCCTTTCCGCTGGAGATCCGCTATGAGGACGGCGAGAGCCACAGCGTCCTGACCGACATCAACGGCCGCTATTATGCCGAATACCTGATCGGCGGCGAATACACCGTCTCGATGCCTCCCTTCGAGGGCTTTTCCGTGCCCGAGAGCACGACCTGCCGTGTCGAGGACCGTCCGGCCAGCACAGCGCCCTATGACGCCGAGACGCTCTTTGAGATGAACGGGCTCGACCCCTATACCGAACCTGACCCCGCGTTTCTCTATCGCTATGAGGTCGGCGAGAACGGGTATCTGCTCCTTGCCGACGGCACGGAGAGCGACGTGCTTCCCGTCGAGGAGGACGGCGTTCTCGTCTTCGGCGAGCGGAGCACCGTTTTGTATTACCGCAGCGACGGCACACCCACCACGCCAGAAGAGCTGGGTGACGACGACGTGGAGTGGACGGATTACTACACCGAGAAGCAGACCGAGCGCATCGAGCTGATCCTGGCGGACGGCGTCGTCAACGATGCCTTTGCCGTCACGGCCGAACGAAATCCCGACGCCGCGCCGCCGAGACTGCGCACCGGCTGGATCGAGATCGACGGAAGGACCTATTACGCCAACAAGACCGGGCAGCTCGTAACGGGGCTGAAGAACATCGAGGGGAAGCTTTATTTCTTTGATCCCGACGGCGTCAAAGCTGCGAAGCTCGGCATCGACGTATCCTATTTCAATTCCGCCATCGACTGGAACGCCGTCAAGGCCGGCGGCATCGACTTTGCGATCGTGCGCGTCGCGGGCCGCACCTGGGAAAAGGGTCTCCTCTTTGAGGACGAAGACTCCTACCGTCAGGGGACGAACGGCGGATTCTATCTTCAGGATGCCAAGGAGGCCGGACTTGAAGTCGGCGCCTATTTCTATTCCAACGCGATCAATGCCAAGGAGGCCGTCGAGGAGGCCGAATTTGCCCTCGACATTCTGAAAAGATCCGGCGTGACGCTGGATATGCCGATCTATTACGATCTGGAGTATTCCGGCGAATATCCGCGCGGGCGCGCCGACCGGCTCAATCTCATCCAGCGCGCCGCGGTCGTCAAGGCCTTCTGCGGCAAGATCGAGGAGGCCGGCTATCAGGCCGGCGTCTATGCTGGCGAGTATTTCTTCTCCCGTTCGCTGCGCCTTGCGGACGTCGCCCCTTATAAGGTCTGGTACGCTGTGTATACGAACAATTTCGCGCTGCCGGACTACCGCGGCTTTGACATCTGGCAGTTCTCCGAAAGCATCCGCATCAACGGCATGCCCGACGAGACGGACATGAACGTGATCTTCTGATCGCTTATAACCATAACAGCGCCCTGCGGACGATCGTCCGCAGGGCGCTGTTCTTTTATGGCTCCGGGATCGAGGCTCAGCCCTGCCCGTCCTTGCCGAGCCAGGCCTCCTCGGGCGCGTTCTCCGGCTCGCTGACCAGATCGACCGCGCTTTCGATCAGTTTGATCATCTCCCAGACCGAGCGGAACTGGACGGTCTTATCCTCCTCCATCCAGGTGATCCTGCCCTGCCAGCTGCTGTTCTGTCTGTGCTGGACGCGGACGATGAACGTACCGATGTCCCCGTGTTTCGATAAAAGCGCGTCGTCACTCATGATTTTTTTCCTTTCTTCGGTCAGCCTTGTCAGCTTTTTTTCTTCTCCGAACGTCCGGCTGTTCGTGCCGGGATAGGGAAAGCGAAGATAGTCATACAGCTTTTCCATCCGCAGGACCATCTGTCCGATCCCGCTGAAGGGAACGGCCTCGGTGGAGTAGCTGTGATAAAACACTCCGGAGAGGTCGCCCTCGTTGCTGCCGTTTACGCACAGCACCACGCCGTTCGGCGCGCCGATATACCACTGTGTTTTTCCCATCGCCTTACCCCTGTCTCATGCTCGGGTCGGTCACTTCGATCGTCGGGACCCAGAACATGCTGTTTACATAATATTCTATCCGGGAGCGCTGGCGGCCGATGATAAAGCGCTCGTTGATACGCTTCTGCACGACGGCGCAGTTCTCACGCGTCGTATTGACGAGCAGCGCCAGATACTGTCCCCTGCCGTACTGACACATCGCGTCGCCGCGGCGGATCGAATGGCGCACGGCGTCGCCCATGCGGCGCGTCAGCTCCTCGAGCGCGTTGCCGTCCTTTATCGGGTTGCCCTTGCCGTCGACGACGGTGCACAGCATCAGATACACCGACTGGCCGCCACGCTCGAGCATACGCTCGACCATGCGGTAGATCCCGGTAAAGACTGTGTAATTGCACAGATATCCTCCCGGGGAGCGCTCATGCTGGCCGGTCAGCTCGGCCTGAATGACGTCAAGCGCAGCATACTGGCGCATCTCCTCGGCACCGAGTCGGTTGAACTGGTCCAGCATTTTCTGCGACGGGCGCAGGCCGAGCTCGTTGAAATAAAACTGCTCGGTGTCGTTGTAAAGCTTTCTCGCCTCTTCATAGCGGCCTAGGGAGACCATCGCCTCCATTGTCAGGCTCTCCCAGTCGGCGAGCGGGTCGACCGAGCTTGCGACCGTGCCGAGCTCCTCAAGCTGGAAATAATCCTCGTTCGTACGCAGGATCTCCGCCGCGTTCTCCACGCAGCGGCAGAACAGGCCCTTGAGCCGGCGCGCCTCCTGCGACACCCAGATCACCGAGGTCTTGTTCGGCAAAAACTCGCCATTGTACCAGTGCGCCGCGTCCATATACAGCGCCAGCTTTTCGTCGCGGTCGTCCGTCGCCTCCGCCTCGTTGACCAGGCGCTCGAACTCCGCCGCGTCCTCCACGATCTGCAGCTCATCCGTCCAGAAGAACACGCCCCGGCGCTGCTCGATGAAGTTCACCGGCGGCAGCCCGGCCTTGACGAGCTTTTTCTTGGTGTTGTAGATCACGCTCTGCAGCGCGTGGTGGACGTTGGACATGTCGCGGTCTTCAAACAGCAGTTCCTCGAGCCGGTCGCGCGTCACGCCGTGCTCCCGGTCGTGCAGCAGGATCTGCAGCAGATCGGACATCTGCGATTCGCTGCCCTTCGAGCCGCCCGCGACCAGCTTCCCGTTCCACAAAACGGAGAATCCGCCGAGCATGCGGACATATAAAACATCGGTTTTCGTCTGTGCGATTCTCACGTCTGATCCCTCCGTTTCTTCTCTTCTCAGGTGCCGAGCCTCTTGACCATGTTCTCATAATTCACGCAGGAGATAAGCGCGGTATCCCTGGTGATTTTGCCCTCGCGACAGAGCTTTAACAGGCTGCCGTCCATCGTGCACATGCCGTCGGCCGCCCCGGCCTGCATGGCGGATTCGAGCTGGTGCAGCTTGTCCTCGCGGATCATATTGGAGATCGCGGGCGTGCTCTTCATGATCTCGAACACGGGCAGCTGTCCGCCGTCCGTCGAGGGGACGAGCTGCTGGCAGACGACGCCCTTGAGGATCTGGGCCAGCTGGATCTTGACCTGCTTCTGCTGGTTGGCGGGGAACACGTCGAGGATGCGGTTGATCGTGTTCGCCGCGCTGGAGGTGTGCAGCGTGCTCAAAAGCAGCACGCCCGTCTCCGCCGCGGTGAGCGCCGCGGAGATCGTGTCATAGTCGCGCATCTCGCCGAGCAGGATGACGTCGGGGCTTTCGCGCAGCGCCGAGCGCAGCGATTCGAGATAGCCCGGGGTGTCGATCGAAATCTCGCGCTGGGTGACGATCGCCTTGTCATGGCGGTGGATGTATTCGATGGGGTCCTCCATCGTGATGATATGGCAGTCGCGGCTGCGATTGATGCGGTCGATCATGCAGGCAAGCGTAGTGGACTTGCCCGTGCCGGCCGAGCCCGTGATCAGCACAAGGCCTTTTTTGTTCTCCGCAAGTGAGAGCACGCTCTCGGGGATGCCGAGCTTTCGCGGGTCGGGCAGGCCGAATTTGATCACGCGCAGCACCGCGGCCAGCGAGCCGCGCTGGCGGAACACATTGACGCGAAAGCGCCCCAGCTGCGGCACGGCGAAGGAAAAGTCGTCGTCTGCGCCACGCTCGAGATTGGCGCGGTCGCGGCGGCCGACGGTATAGATCTCATCGACCAGCGCGGCGATCGCGTCCGGGCGGAGGAAATCCTCCTGTGTGCGTACCTGCCTGCCGCCGCATTTGAACGTGACGGGCAGCCCGGCGACCAGAAAGATGTCGGCCGCGTCAAGCTCGATGGCTCTGTGCAGTATTTCCAGTACAGTCATTGTCGTTACCTCTCAGTTGCCGTCCCAGAGATCCGCGATATGCGGATCCTGTTCCCACTCTTTTTCCTGCGTCCAGTTCACGACGGTATAACCGTCCGGGCCGTCGTCGCGAAGGCCGATCTGCAGCGTAACGCCGCTTCTTTCGACAGCGCGCCACAGCGTACCGTCCTCGCGCATCTCCCAGCCGTCCTTCTCTCCGGCGTAAAGCCGTTCAAGCAGCTCCTGCCCCTCGGTTTCAAGGGCATAGCGCGTCCTGACGGTCTCGGCGAATTTCCCGGCCAGTCGTTCGTCCGCCTTCGCCGTGGAGACGTTCAGCAGCGCCAGCGTCGTGAGGCAGATGCTGATCACCGCAAGCAGCAGCGCAAGCGGCCCGAGCTTGATCGGTGTGTGCTTCATGCCGCCGCCTCCTTTCGAAACGACGCCGTCTCCAGCGAATAGATCTCCCGCGCGGAGTCCCGTTCGGTCACGGTAATGCGGCTGCGTACGAGAACGCCGGCGCCGGTGCTCTCCTCGTTCCAGGTGACGGTGACGAGGAGCACGCCGTTCCTGTCCGCTCTCAGATCGGCTCCATAAGACGCGCGGACGGCCGCGGCGCTGTCGGTCTCGACAAGCTCCGCGCTGCCGCCCTCATCGAGCAGCTCGCACAGCTCCTCCGGATCGGCCGACGCGGCAAAGGCCTCGGCCGCATTCTGGGCAAGGCAGACCGCGTCGGTCAGCTCACGCGCCTCGGCGCTCTCGCGGCGGCCGAGGGCGAAAATCTGCGTCAGCACCAGGACGATCCCGATCAGACCCACCGTCAGCAGCAAAACCTCGATATAAAAGGCCGTGACATGGTTTTCCCTTCTCATGCCGCCTCACCTCCGCTGCGCAGATGGATCAGCACGCGTCCCGCGTCGGTTTCGACCACGATAAGCTTTTCCGTAAGCTTTACCGCAAAGCGTCCGGTCGCGGCGATGCGCTGAGCCCGTTCGGGCGACAGCTCTGAGCCGATGCGGGCATAATCCTCCATCAGCACGCCGTCAAAGCGGTAGAGATGGGTCGCATAGCCGCTCTCGCCGTCCGCAATCACCAGTACGTCTCCCAGGGCGGGATCCTCGCGCAGCGTGATCGCGCCGGCGCGGTCGCTGCCGCGCACAACGGTCGGAAGATAGGCCGCGAGCGCACGCGTGTCCATATTCTCTCCGCGGCCGGATACCGTGCCGCGATAGCTCTGGGCGCCGAAAACCACCAGCAGGAAGAAACCCGCCAGAAAGACCGCGGCGATCCCGATCATCGCAAGGCCGAGACCGGAAGTATGATTTTCCCGCATGCTGCGCTCCCTCCTTTCGGGATAGTTTCGCCTCTCACTTGGCAACCACCTTTACCGTGGGCGGCATGTTGGAGGCGTAAATATCATAGGCCACATAGAATTCGGCCGTGTTGATCTGCAGGCCGTAGTTTTCTTCAAGATAGCGGAGATCCGGCGGGTAAACGCCCTCGACCACATAGCACTGGCGCGCGCTCGTCTCGACGGCCTCGCGGATCGCGGCGGCGGCGTTTTCGCGGTTTTCGCTTCCGCCCGCCAAACGGATAAAGAGCCAGATCAGCACGATCAGCACGACGGCGGCAAGCGTATACCAGAGCCAGGGCCGGTTTTTTTCAGCCTTGTCCGAATACATCTTTCATCCTCCTCAGCCGACAGCGTTCATCATGCCGATCAGCGGCAGCATCACGCTGAGCAGCGAGAGCCCCACCGTAACCATCAGCACGCCGGAGAGCAGCGGGTCGACGATGCCGACGAGCCGGTCGACGAGATTCCTGCACTTTTCTTCGAGCAGCGCCGTCAGTCTGCCGAGCACATGCTCCATGTTGCCGCTACGTTCGCCCGCGAGCAGCATCCGGCCGTAGACCGGCTCGAAGAGCTCCTCGTCATAGGCGCTCTGGGCGATCGAGTGGCCCTCCTCCATGCGTTCAAGGCAGCGGGAGAGCTTTTCCTCCACCGGGGCGCATTTCGTCATCGGCAGGCTTTTCTTCATCGCGTCATCCTGCATCTCGCCGCTGGCGAGGAAGGTGGAGAGCGCGGAGGTAAAGCGGAACATTCCCATGCTCTCGAGGATCGCCGAGCAGAGCTTGCTGCGGCGCAGCAGCGCCTCGACCTTGTCGCGCTTTCCGTTTTTCCACATGGCAAGTCCGCCGACGAGCACGGCGGCGAGCAGCATCATCGCGGCAAGCGCGATCCAGCAGAAAG
The DNA here is from genome assembly GCA_900320595.1 of uncultured Eubacteriales bacterium. GTDB lineage: Bacteria > Bacillota > Clostridia > Oscillospirales > Oscillospiraceae > Limivicinus. The sequence goes on from ONSW01000007.1 coordinate 33,719, forward strand.
CATAGGCCCAGTAGACATAGCGATAGCTCGACGCGGCAAGGCTGCCGGTCAGCGTATCGTACACGTCCGTAAAGGCGGGGAGCACCAAGATGAGCATGACCGCGAGCACCGCAATGATCAGCACCAGCATCGCCGCCGGGTAAGTCACGGCGTTGCGCAGCTTTTCGGAGATGGTCTTCTGGTCGGCGTAATAGCCCGCAAGACGGAACAGCACGTCCTCGAGACGGCCGGCGCTTTCACCGGCCTCGATCATATCGAGCGCATAGTCCGGAAAGATCCCGCTCTCGCGCATCGCGGTGCCAAGCGAGGCGCCGCCGTCGACGTGCTCCTTCATCACGGCAAGTCCCTTTTCCAGCACGCCGGCCTCGCCGCCGTGCTCGCTCTGCAGCAGCCCCACGGCCTCGTCGGTCTGGATGCCGGCCTGCACCATCATCGCCATGCTCTCGCAAAAGGCGCTGACGCCGAGATCGTCCAATTTTTTCTTACTCATTGTTCTTCCTCTCCTTGCTCAATACCAGTAGAGATCCGAGTAATTGCTGCCGTCGCCGATGAACCTGTCGTCGGCTCCGTTGGCGGCAAAGGTCATGTCCATGCGGTTCCAGTCGTCCTTGCTGGTTTCAAAGCTAACCGTCACCCAGCCGCTCTCCTCTGTATAAAACATATTCCACGCGTGATAAACGTCGTCCGGCGAAACATAGCCGAAGATCTCCTTGGTCGGGATCCCCTGGCTGCGCAGCATCGAGGCGGCAAGCGCCGCGTAATCGAAGCAGATCCCCTTGCCGGTGCGCATCGTCTCGTCCGGATCGGGCAGATAGCCGGAGGCGACTGTCTCGGCCTTTTCCCTGTCATAGCGGACGGTAGCGCCGATGAAGCGGTAAACCGCCGCAACGACGTCGATCTCGCTGTCCGCGCCGGCGGCAAGCTCGGCCGCTTTTTTCACACACTCAGATCCGGCGCTGTAGGGTACATAGACGTTTGGCCGGATATAGGGCTGAAATTCATCCAGCAGCGTCACGTCCCGGCCTGTCGAATAGGCCTCGGCGTATTTTTTCTCCGAGACGTTCTCCATCACACGGAAGCGGTACGCGCCGTTCCCGCAGCTGAGCGGAAAAACAGTGGGTGTGCCGTCGCCGGGGAGGTTATAGGTATAGGTCTCCTCGCCGCAGATCACCTGGAATTTCAATCGCTTGTCCGAAACGGCCGAAACCGCGACATAGCCCTTTTCCACCGAGGAGAGGTCGATTCTCGCGCTTGCGCCGCCCTCCGCGGCGGACTCGTTGTAGACCGAGTCTGCAAAGGGCGGAGCGACATAGCTGCCGGTTTTCGCGCTTACCGTGGAGGCGGAGGCCGACGACGCGGTCCGGTTCAGCGGCGGCGGTGCCGGCACTTCGGGCGCGCCGCAGCCGCACAGCAGCAGCGCAAGCGCCAGCAGCAGTGCGACCGGTTTTTTGATTCGCATGGGCCTCCCCCCTTTCTTTTCCAAATGCGTTCCGGCGCAAGATCACGGCCGGAAAACGATGCTCTTATTCGTCGAGCGCCTTGAGCTCGTCACGCAGCGCAAGGATCTTTTTCACAACCTCCCGGTAATCGCCGGGCGTTTTCGCGCGCAGCAGCTCGGTCAGCTCCGCGACAGGAGCCGCGATCGGCGTGAGCGCGAGATTCGCCATGACGCCCTTGAGCGCGTGGGCGGCCTCGAAGGCAGCGGTCAGGTCGTTCTGCTCGACGGCCTGTGCCAGCTTTTCAAAGTTTGCGTCCGCACAGCCCATCCTGACCATACGCAGATAGAACGGCTCGTTTTTCATGCACCGTCCCAGTCCCTCGTCCACATTGGCGCCAAAGGCGCGCAGAGAATCGATCGTCAGCATTGCCCATTTCCCCTTTCGATTTACAGCCGCTTTCGCGGCGGTCCGGATCGACCGCAAAGCACATAATGTTTCTGTTTTTTAATTTTATCACGCCATCGTGCGATCCGCAACACGCTTTGCCACTTCATGCGGCAAATAACGCAAAAAATGGGAACGCCCGCATTAGGGCGCGCAGAATAGGGATACGGCAGCGCAAAAAAAGATATTTTCGCGCCGGGCTTCGTTGAAAATGCTCGGAATATATAGCCATTATTCCTGT
>ONSW01000088.1 GCA_900320595.1 uncultured Eubacteriales bacterium
TTGAAGAAATCGGTCAGCCCGACGGCGCGGGCGACGGGAACGGAGAAGGCGATCCCCTGGCTGGCGCTGCCCAGACCCGCGGCCTGGTAGATCTCGCGCAGCACGTCGTCCTTGATGTCAAACGGGACGAGCAGCATGACGATCTCCTTTTCCGGCTGGATCGCGATGTTGAACATCTTCTCCGCCTCGCGCGGCGCGGTGCCGCGGCCCTTGATGATCGTGCCGCCGGCGGCGCCGGCCTTTCTGGCGGCGAACATCACGTCGTCCGAAAAGCCCGCGTTGATGATACAGAAGATCGCTTCATATTTTCTTTCCGTGTTATCCATTTCACTCATCCCCCTTGGCCATACGCCGTTCATTACTTAAAAAGCCGTAGCTCAGCTTGCCGATCACGCTTGAAAACGGGATCGCAAAGGCAATCCCCGTGCCGCGGTTCACGGTATCGAAATGCTCCTCCAGCGCCGAGAGGATCGCGTCGAGCTTGTCCTCGCGCACGACGCTGAAGATGACGCTGCGCTTGTTGTCCTTCAGCCCGAGGAACTCCACCAGATCGGCGCGGGCCGTTCCGGTGCCGACAACGCAGATCTGCAGGTTGGTCTCAAAGGTTTGCAGATAATCGGAGAAGAAGGTGCCTTTTCCCTTTTGCACGATGGTAACGAGAAGCATCAGCCTTTTCGGCGCGAGAGAGCCGCGCGGCTGTGCGGATAGCTGTTCTGCCATGTGTTCCCCCTCCTTTTACCGGAAATAGATGATCTGCGCGTCATCCGCCGACAGGATCCTGCGGATGGCGGCTTTTTCGCGCATAAAGCGCGAAAGGATCGAACGGAAGCCCAGCGCCTGGATCGTGATCAGCGGCGTCATCGCGACCAGCGCGACCACGCCGAAGGCAAAATCCATCACCGCGTCGGCTCCGCGCAGCGAGACGCAGGCGCCGATCGCCATGGGCAGGATGAAGCTGCTCGTCAGCGGTCCGCTCGCCACGCCGCCGGAGTCAAAGGCGATGGCGGTGTACAGCTTCGGCACGAAGAACGAAAGCCCCAGCGAGAGAAGATAGCCCGGGATCAGATAATACAAAAGCGAGAAGCCCAGCAGCAGCCGCAGGATCGAAAGCCCAATCGAGACGCCCACGCCAATCGACAGCGCGATGAGCATCTGGCGGCGGGAGACCGTGCCGTCCGTCACTTCCTCGACCTGCTGGGTCAGAACATGGACGGCGGGCTCAGCCAGCACGACCACCATGCCGATGACAAAGGCAAAGCCCAGCAGCGCCTTTTCATTAAAAAGCGCCATCGTGCGCCCGATGTGATAGCCAACCGGCATAAACCCGACGGACACGGCGAGCAGGAAGATCACCAGCCCCACAAAGGCGAACAGAAGCCCGAAGAGGATCTGGACAAGCCGCTGCGCCGGCAGGTGCAGCACCAGCTTTTGCAGCACGGCGAAGAACAGGATCATGAGGAGCAGCGACTTTGCGACCTCCCAGGCCGTCTCGCCGAGCAGCGCCCAGAAGCCGGAGGAGAAATTAACCTCGAGTGAATAGTCGGGCAGGGGATAGTTGATCTCGCCCCCCGCCGCGCCGAGACTGAGCAGCAGCACGGCCAGCACAGGTCCGGCCGAGCACAGCGCGATCAGACCGAAGCTGTTCTCACCCGCGTGGCGGCCGCCGAAGGCCTGCGCGATGCCGATGCCGAGCGCCATGATGAACGGCACGGTGATCGGCCCGGTCGTGACGCCGCCGGAGTCAAAGGCAAGCGGCAGGAACGACTGGCCGCCCCGGGCGATCAGCATGGCGGAAAAGGCGAAGAGCAGCATGTAGAAAAACAGCAGCATCGCCGTCAAATCGGTCTTGGTCACGATGCGGATGATCGCGAGCGAGAGGAACAGTCCCACCCCCACGCCGACCGTGACGATGAGCAGCGTGGGGTTGACGACGGCGCTGATCTGCCCGGCGAGAACGGAGAGATCCGGCTCGGCCACCGTGATCAGCACACCCATCAAAAAGCAGACCACCACAAGGATGCCCAGCTTTCCGGATTTGCTCAGCCCCTCGCCGATATGGCGCCCCATCGGCGTCATGGCGAGGTCGGCCCCGAGATTGAACAGCCCGATCCCCAGTACCAGCAGCAGCGCGCTGACAAAAAAGACGACGCGCTGCAGCCAGGACAGCGGAGCTAGCGGAGTAAAGGAAAGAATCAAAACGAGCGCCGCCACCGGAAGCACCGAAACAAGCGCTTCGGAAAGCTTTGCCAACAGAGCCTTTTTCATTCCTGCCCTCCTGAGAAAGAAGTTGAATTCAGTTTTTGCGGGGAAAAGAGCCGCCAGGCCTCTTCAGCCAACGGCGAGAGACCAGTCCGCGGTCATGCCCGCGCCGTTCTCCGTCTCGCCGAACACGCGGACGCTGCCGTCCGAGAGGACGACGGCAAAGTGCGTGCCGCCCGCGGCGATCGCCACGGCGTCGGTAACGGAGGAGAAGTCGATCCTGTCGCTCTCGCGGAAGAAGTGCGCGCACACGCGCCCCTGCGCGTCAAGCGCGAGGATCGCCGTCGAGCTCGCCGACACCGCGAGGATATCGTGCCAGGCGGAGAGATCAAAGTTCGTCGACACCACGCTCCCGTCGCCGAGCACCGCGACGGCATAGCCGGTGTTCACGTCGAGCACCTCTGCGCCGCGGAGCGCGTCGAGCCCCTTGAGCGCGGGATAGGACCAGACCGAGCCGTCCGCGCGCAGCGCGGCAAGATTGTACGAGCCCCCGGCGACGGCCTTGAGACCGCTCCAGCTCTCAGGCTCGGTGTAATCGTAAAAGCCCGTGCACAGCAGCGTCCCGTCTTCGGTCAGGCCGAAGGTCGCATAATCCGATGCGGCGATCGCCGTGACGTTCCGCCATTCGGCGGTGGCGCACTGCTCTTCGCTGTCGCGCCCGATCGCACTGACCGTGCCGTCGCTGTGCAGCGTCACGGTGTGATACGCGCCGGCCGCGACGGCCTTGACGTCGTGCAGCGCGCCCGGCCTTGACGTCGTGCAGCGCGCCGACGTCGCACTGGCCATAGCTGTTGTCGCCGCAGGCGACGACGGTGCCGTCTGACTGCAGACCGACCGTGTGATAAAAGCCGACGGCAATGATGCCCTGCGGCAGCGCGTCGCGCAGCGCACCGAGCGCCTCCCGCTTCGCACGCGCCTCCGGGGTCATGCCGCGGAAGACGGAGAGCGCCTCGTCTTCATCGGAGATCCCGGTGACAGCCGTGGCGATGCGCACAAGACGCGTCTCGGCGTCGAGATAGCCGCCGAGCGAGGCGAACAGCGCGCCGGCCTCGCTCAGCTCGCCCGCGCTCTCAAGCGCGGAGGCCCTTTCATAGC
>ONSW01000061.1 GCA_900320595.1 uncultured Eubacteriales bacterium
AAGGAAGAACCGGCTGCCGTCGGCGGCTGGACGCTGAATGACTCCGGCGAGCTCTCGGCCGAGGCGAAGGCCGCCTTTGACAAGGCGATGGAGGGCCTCATGGGCGTGAACTACACGCCTGTCGCGCTGCTTGGCACGCAGCTGGTTTCCGGCACGAATTACAGCATCCTCGCCGAGGCCACGGTCGTTTACCCCGACGCGCAGCCCTATTACGCCGTCGTCACGGTTTATGAAGACCTGCAGGGCAAGGCGGAGATCCGCAACATTGCCGCGCTGGATCTCGGCAGGATTGCGGAGAGCGGTGAGGTCGTTATCGCCGAGGCGCCGGAAGAACAGCTGCTTGGCGGCTGGACGGTCGATAGGGACGGCAGCGTTGAGGTCGAGGACGCCGTACTGCATCTCGCTTCCCAGGTCGTGTCCGGGATCAACCACTGCGTGCTATGCAAGGGCTGGACGCTGAAGTTCGTCTATGAGAATCTTGAGGGCAAGACCGAGGTCACCCAGAGTGTCGCGCTTGACATCGCGGGTCTGTCTCAGCCTGTAGAGGGCTGATAGAAAAACGCAAATGTTCCCCGGCGGGATCGGCCTTTATGCGCCGATCCCGGCAAGGAGCATTTGACGAAGACCCCGAGAACCCGAGAAATTTAAAACGGGTCAGATCAAAACAACGGAGGGACACCATGCCGGAGAAAACTGTCAGAGAAATGAATGAATACGAGAGAAAGCATTTCTCTCTTGCCGCGCGCGTGTTCCATTCGGCACTGATGGGCTCGGTCGTGCTCGGCCTGGTAGCATTGCTGATCGGGCTGGGGCTGTATACCAACGCGCTCGTCGGCCAGTATATCGGCGAAGCCTTTGGCCTTTCGCGCTCGGCGGCCGCGGTCGTGGAGCAGGTGATCGATACCCAGAGCCTTTCGAGCGATGTGATGGAGATCTATCATTCGCTGAGCGAGGAAGAGCGCGCCGAACCGCGGTCGGACGAATTCCGCGCCCATTTCTCCCACATCACCGAAAAGGAGGATTATTGGGTCCTCCGTGCGATCCTGAAGGAGTTTCTCGCCGCGAGCGATGTGAACGATGTTTATTTCGCGGTCTATGACAGGGAGACCGGCGCGATCGTCTATGTGACTGACCCGGACGAAAGACCGGGGCATATCTGTGAGCCGGGCGACTGGGAGCCGGTCGATGCGGAAGAGATCGAGCTCTTCCTGAACTGGGACGGAAAGGACAAGCTGCACTATATCGGAAACCGGGAGAACTATGCCTGGCTGTGCACGGCGGGCGTTCCGGTTTACAGCGGCGAGGACGCAACGCCCTGCTTCATCCTTGCGGACATCTCGCTTAAGGAAGTGGCGGCCGGGATGCGTTCGTTCGTGATCCAGTATGTGATCGCGACGAGCATTGTCACGCTCATCGTCGCCTATTTTCTGACGCAGCATATGAAAAAGACGCTGGTCAAGCCGATCAACGCCATCGCCGACGCGGCGCAGGACTATGTCCGCGACACCCGCGAGGGCGACCGATCGGCAGATCATTTCTCCCTGCTCAATATCCGGACAGGGGACGAGGTGGAAAACCTGAGCCTCATTATGGCGGACATGGAGCGCGACCTGGTCGAGCACGAGGAAAACCTGACACGGATCACCGCGGAAAAGGAGCGTATCGGGACGGAGCTTTCTCTCGCCACGCGCATCCAGGCCGACATGCTGCCGAACATTTTCCCGGCCTTCCCGGATCGGGAGGAGTTTGACATCTATGCCAGCATGCATCCGGCGAAGGAGGTCGGCGGGGATTTCTATGACTTCTTCCTGATCGATGACGACCATCTGTGCATGGTGATGGCGGACGTGTCGGGCAAGGGCGTGCCGGCCGCGCTGTTCATGATGGCCTCGAAGATCATCCTGGCCAACAGCGCCATGATGGGCAAGTCCCCGGCGGAGATCCTGACCAGCACGAACGCCGCCATCTGCTCGAACAACCGTGAGGAGATGTTCGTCACGGTGTGGCTCGGTATCCTCGAGATCTCCACCGGCAAGCTGCGGGCGGCCAACGCAGGGCACGAATACCCTGTCCTGAAGCAGCCGGGCGGCGCTTTTGAACTGGTAAAAGACGAGCACGGCCTTGTTATCGGCGGGATGGACGGCATCCGCTGGAAGCGCATGCTGCAGACGCTCAACGCCGACCCCGACGCCACGCCCGAGGAGATCCTGAAAACGGTCGAGGCGGCTGTCAACAACTTTGAAATGGATTCCGAGCAGTTCGACGACCTGACGATGCTCTGTATGGAGTACCGCGGCGGCAGACACGCGGACGGCGCCGAGGCAGAGACTTGTGACGGGGAAAGAGAGAAAGCAGTATGAGGGAACCGAACGCCAACATGAAGATCATGGCGAAGCTGATGCTGCGCCTGCTTCCGATCCAGGTGCTGCTTGCCGCGGTCGGATCTGTCAACGGCATCGTGTCCAGCTTTTTCGCCACGAACTACGTCGGCGTCGACGCGATGAGCGCCGTCGGTCTGTACGGGCCGGTCGGGATGCTCGTCACCTCGATCGCTACGATGCTTGCCGGCGGCTCGGTGATCCTCTGCGGCAAATACATGGGGCAGAACCAGCAGGGGAAGCTGCAGAACGTCTTCTCCCTCAATCTGCTGCTCTCGGCCCTGATCGCGGCGCTTTTCACGGTAATCTTCTTCCTGATGCTGAGCTTTGACCTCACCGACTTTCTGACGCGGGACGGGACAGTGCGCCCGATCTTCAACCGCTACCTGCTCGGCCAGACGGTCGGCCTGTTCCCGACGGTGCTCGGGGCGCAGCTTCCGGCCTTTCTTTCGCTGGAGAACAAGGGAAAGCAGACGATGCTCGCCAGCATCGTCTACATCATCGTCAACCTGATCTTGAATTTCCTCTTCATCCAGGTCATGCATATGGAGGCTCTTGGCCTGGCGCTAGCCACCTCGCTCGGCATGTGGAGCTTTGTCCTTGTCGAGGCCTGGCCGTTTCTCTCCGGCAAGACCCATCTGAAGATCGGCGCGAAGAAACTTCAGTGGCGGGAATGCGGCGATATCGTAAAGATCGGCTTCCCCGGCGCGGCCAGCAATATTTATCAGACCGCGCGCGGCCTGATCGTAAACCACCTGATCGAGATCTTCGTCGGCAGCGTCGGCATTTCGGCCTTCGCCGCGGCGGACAACCTGATGCGCATCTTCTGGGCGCTCCCCACGGGAATGCTCGCAGTCTCGCGACTGATGATCTCGGTGAGCATCGGCGAGGAGGATCGTCAGTCGCTGACGGACGTCATGCGCGTGATGTTCCGGCGGTATCTTCCCATGATGTGCGCGGTCGTCGCGGGAATCATCCTCTGCGCCGTTCCGATGACGCGGATCTTTTACCGCAATCCCTCCGAGCCGGTCTATCAGATGACGGTGTGGGGGCTGCGGATCCTGCCGCTGTGTATGCCGCTGAGCGTGCTGTGCATGCACGCGACCTGCTATGCCCAGGCCTCCGGAAAGCAGGGGCTTGTCCACACGCTCTCGCTGCTTGACGGCGTGGTCTGTGTGGCTGGCTTTACCGCGCTGCTGATCGCAAAGCTCGGCATCCGGGGTGTATATGTCGCAAACGTGCTCAACGGAGTCGTCTGCGTACTCGTTATCGTCGGCTATTCGTACCTCAAGAAAAAGCATCTTCCCCGGACCATGGACGATTATATGGTCATCCCCGACGACTTCGGCGCGCCGGAGAGCGAGCGGATGGATCTGTCCCTTCACAGCATGGAGGAGGTCGTCTCCGTTTCCCGCGAGGTGCAGGCGTTCTGCCGTTCCCGCGGCGTGGATGAAAGACGCGCCTATCTCGCGGGCCTTGCCATGGAAGAAATGGCGGGCAACATCATCGACCACGGCTTTACGAAGAACACCAAATCCCATACGGTTGACGTCCGTGTCGTGCACAAGGCCGACGACGTGATCCTGCGGCTGCGGGACGACTGCGTTCCCTTTGACCCGGGCGAGAGACAGAAGATCGCGGAAAATGACGATTTGACAAAGAACATCGGCATCCGCATGGTCTTTAAGATCGCGCGGGACGTGCAGTATCAGAACATCCTGGGACTGAACGTGCTGACGATCCGGATATAAGACAGAAAGAACAGGAAGAAAGAAAAACATGAAAAAAACAACTGCCGCGCTGTGCGTGCTGCTGGCGCTGTGCCTTATGCTGACGGGATGCGGGAAGGCCGCGGCGCCGGAAATAGCGACGACCGATTATTCTGCGGCCGAAAACTGGGCCTATTATGCGGAAGGCGAGGGAAAAGAAGTCGATCTGTTTCTCATCTGCCCAACTGTTGACATGAACGAGGAGTACAACATGTCGATGGACGACGAGAGGACAAAGGCATCGTTCCTCGGTGCGCTGAATATGGAGCGCGGGCTCTATGAGGAGCAGACGCGGATGTTCGCTCCCTATTACCGCCAGGGCGCGATGAAGATCTATGAGCTCTCTCCGGAGGCGCGCGAGAGCTACCTTGAGCTTGCGTACAGCGATGTTTCAGCGGCCTTTTCGTATTATCTCGAGCATGAGAACAACGGCCGCCCGATCCTGCTCGCGGGCTTTTCCCAGGGAGCGGATATGTGCTACCGCCTGCTGGAGGAGTATTTCGGAGAGGACGAGCTCTTTGACCGTCTCGTCGCGGTGTACGGCATCGGCTGGCCCATGACAGAGGAGATGACGAAGGCGTATCCCCAAATCCGCCCGGCCTCAGCAGAGGATGATCTCGGCGTCGTCATCAGCTTTGACTGCGAAGCGCCGGAGGTGACGGAGACCTTTATCAATCCCGCCTCGCAAAAGGCGCTCTCCATCAACCCGCTGAACTGGAAGACCGACGGCACGGTTGCCGACAGGAGCGAGAACCCCGGCTCCTGTTTTACGAACTATGACGGCGGGATCTCGGCCGAGGGAGCGGAGCTTTGCGGCTGCTATATCGACGAAGCGCGCGGCGTCGTCAAGGTGACGGACGTCGAGGCGGCGGAGTATCCGGCGATCGTTCCCGGTCTGCCCGACGGCGCGTATCACGTCTATGACTATCTCTTCTTCTACCGCAGCCTTCAGGCGAACGTCGCGCTGCGCATCGAGCGCTATCTTGCGGCAAACGCGCTGGACGCCGCCGCCTGACGGGACCATCCGAGCCGATAAACAGGCAGGAGACTTTCTCTTTACGAAAAGGGAAGGCCTCCTGCCTGCTTTTATTTTCTCCGAATGGGGAGAAAAAGCGATAAGCATGCTTCTCAGAGCGGAAAAGAGAGAGCTCATACTTGAAACAACTGTAAAAATCGGGTATAATAACAAAACAGGCCTTTTGGAAGCCTTTTTTGCAACCGATCCTGTAATTTTCACCGATGAGTTAACGTATATGACGAACAGTAAACGAAATGCGATCATCAGCGGCCTTGTCGCGCTGTTTGTGCTCTGCAGTCTGTATCTGCAAAGCGCGGCATCGCTCGCCGTTTTCGGCGGCGGCAGGGAAAAGTCCGCGGCGGCTGTGCGGTATCTGCCGGTCTACTCTTATCTCACCCCGGCCGAGACCAACGACAGCTTTGCCATCGACGCCGCCCACGGAGGCGAGGGCTATATCGCCCTCACGGCCAAAAGCGAAGAAGAGGTCCGCGTCAAGATCATCCCCGACAGTGGAGCAGAGCGCGTCTATCTGGTCCCCAGGACAGGGGAGGTCGCCTATTATCCGCTCAGCGACGGAAGCGGGCATTATGCGATCCAGATCATGAAAAAGGTCAAGGACAGCACAAACGCCGAGCTTTATGAACGCGTGATGGAGGGCGCCTGTGACGCCGCTCTTTTCGACGAGTTCCAGCCCTTCCTGCGGCCGAGCACCTATGTGTGGTTCACCGGGTATTCGAATTGCGTGAACGCGGCGGCAAAGCTCTGTACGGGCGAGAGCAACGACGACAGAAAGATCGAGCTTGTCAAAAGCTATGTCGCCGGGGAACTCGACTATGACGATACGCTTGCCGAAAACGGCGACCAGACCTATATCCGCGATCCTGACGAGATCCTTGCGCGCAAAACGGCGACCTGCCTCGATTACGCGGTCGTGACCGCGGCGATGCTGCGCAGCCAGGGGATCCCGGCCAAGGTCGTGTACGGCAACGTCGAACAGGGAACGACGGTCTTCCATGCGTGGAACATGGTGTATACCTCGTCGCGCGGCTGGTTCCGCGTGGACGTAACGTATGCCGACCACGGGATCGTCGACAGCTTTATCGCAGACGACAGCAATTATACGGACGCGGGCTGGTACTGATCTGCCCGAATTGATCGGAAAAGAGCCAGAGGTCGAATCTCAGGCTCTTTTCTTCTCAGAAAACCCATAAGTTTTCTTAAGGTAAGCGGAATAATCCGAACCCGCCAAAACGGCGATCTTCCGGCGCTTTTGGGCTTGTCGTCATTGACTTGCGGAAAGCAAGCCTTCTTCCTCCGCACCCAAAATCATCCGAAATCTCATCCGTTTTGGTCAAAGAGTTTTCCTAGAGCTGGAATTCGTCCAGCCGAGGCAAAAACGCAGGGAATACTTCCGTATTTCCGAGTATTTTAACGAAGGATGGGCGGATTCCGGCCCGGGAAAACCGTGGTTCGGATTATTCTGCTTACCTTAACCTGTCTTGTCTTCGGAAGCGGATCGGTGCTACAATGCCAACTGTCGTCGGAACGGACGGCAGCTGTCCCCGACGGGGACGGCGGAGAGGAATGAGAATGAAGAAAAAGCTTTTGATCGTGATGATGGCCTGCCTGCTCGTGTTACTCGCGGCCTGCGGCCGTGCAAATACGGCGCCTCAGAACGAGGCTCCTGCGGAGCCGGCGGCTGAAACGACCGGCGACGGACAGAACCCCGTGATGAACTTTGTCGGTCTCTACGGCGCGGGAAAGGGCAGCCTTCTGGTGGAGGCTGAGGGAGAAGACGGCGCGAAGATCACCGTCACCTGGGCTAACGGCGCGGCGGAGAAAAGCCAATGGGTCATGAGCGGTCCTTTTGACGAAGAGACGCTGAGCGTTGCCTACAGCAACTGCGTCAAGACCGATCTTGTCTTTACGGACGACGAGTCCGATCCTGCCGAGACCGAGGTCTATACGGACGGCACGGGCCGCATCGTCTTTGACGGCGAGCGTTACGCGCTGAGCTGGGAAGACGACCAGGAGCACATCGCTGACGGCACGGTCTTTCTCGGCGGGCAGCCTGTTGAGGAGACGGAACAGACAGAGGAAGCTGCCGCGGAGGAGGATCCGAACTATTACGCGATGGTGACCGCGATGGAAAAGAGCGAGGTCGAGCGCCTTGCCGCCACCGTCCGCGAGGCATATCTCGCGGAGGACTGGGCGACGATCGCGGAGCTGATCCGCTATCCGATCAGCATGTACCCGGACGTCAAGGTCAACAGCGAGGAAGAGTTCCTTGCCTATATGAACGGCAAAACCGTGCATGAAAGCGACAGAGCTGTTATGGAAGAGGAGAGCTGCCGGAACATGTTCTTCAACGGCCAGGGCATCTGCTTCGCCGACGGCGAGATCTGGATGAACGACATCCACTATATGACGGAAGAGCCGCCTGTGCTTGAGATCGTTGCCGTAAGCGGCATCGTGGAAAAATAAAACCCAAAAAGAGGACACCGTCGGTGTCCTCTTTTTTTGCCCGGGGAATGTGTGCCAAATATCGCCCGTTCTTTATTGTTTGTGCAGCCAGGCGTTCATTTCCAGAACGACCTCCCACATCACATTGGCGCCGAAGTTAAGCACGGACGACGGGGCGGGCAGGCGCAGGACATGGGTGAAACCGGCGCCCTTTGCCGTCCTGACAGCTCTGTCCATGTGATAATTGCTGCTGATCAGTACGACGGGCTCGTCGGGATCGATCAGCCGTGCGGCATTGCGGAAATTGTCCTTTGTGCTCGCTGCCTGATCCTCAAGGATCAGCGCCTCTTCCGGAATGCCCCGTTCGAGCAGAATATCGCGCATGACACCGGCCTCGGTCCTTCCGGACGGATCCGGGTTTCCTCCGGTCAGAACGAGCGACGACTCCGGATCGGCGCGCCAATAGCGCTCCGCGGTATCCAGCCGGGAGATCAAATCGGCGGTCGGTTTTCCGTTCTCCAGCGCAAGCCCCAGCACCAGGACATGCTCTACAGGCTCGGCCGTGCGCACAAAGCTGCCGAGGGTGACTTTTCCGACAAAAAAGAGGATCACGGAAAAGGCAAGCACGACAAGGATGCGGACAAGCCACCCAACGATCTTGAGCGCCTTGAAGCTCATTGCTGTCAAAAAGCCGAAGCGCAGGTCAAAGGCGAAGAGCAGAAAAATCGCACAGGTGAGAAGTTCGTATCGGAAAATACTGAAATAAGTATCTTTCAGGACAACCGTGCGGATCCGGTGGATCATGATGACGGAGAGATAGATCGTAAAAAGGACGGCGGCAAAGATGAGAACGTCGCCGAGGATCTGTCTGGTTTTCATTGCCTGCAACCTCCGTAAATGTATGGTTTTCAGATAAGCGCCATCCGCCGGAACAGGCGGAAGAGCGCAGACGGTCTTGTCAGAAAAAGAAGAAAATATCGCAGGAAGTGATCGATAAACCGATTATAGCATAAAGAAACTGATCTTGAAAAGAAAAAGACACCCCCGGGGCGATCAAACGCAAGAGACCGCAGACGTGCAAATCACTTGAAGCAACAAAGAAGAGGTATCGAACGATACCTCTTCTTTGTCAGAAAACCAAGATGATCATGACAGGGAAAAACGTCGGGCTA
>ONSW01000002.1 GCA_900320595.1 uncultured Eubacteriales bacterium
AATACAACGATTTCCCAATGCGTCCACTCGGCTGGCTTTCACCTAAACAGGCTCTTTCTTCTTTTCCTGACTCTGTCACACATCATTGACAAACCTACAGAGCAAGGAAGAAGGCTTTTCTTTATCCGAGGAAGGAAAAGATTTTTTCCCAGTACGGAATCAGAACTTGTGAATCCGTCATATACAGCTCGTGCTTCATGTCCGGCACCCGGTACAGCTCGCACTTCTTCACGCGGGAAGCAAACAGATCCTGAGAGGCGTTCTTTACGACCGTGTCGTTTCCGGCCTGGATCAGCAAAACCGGGATCTTGATCTTCGCGGTCTCGATGCGTGACGTAACGCGCGCGCAGGCTCGAACCGACTGTTTTCCCCAGTTGATCGAAGGATCCGTTGTCTGGAGCGCCGTGTCGGAAAGCCGCTTTTTAAAGTAATAGTGGTATCTGACCTCGGAGGAATCACAGCTGTTTTCAAAGTTCGGCTCCTTCGGAAAGGACTCGACCGTCTTGAGCGCGTTCTTTTTCTTATCGCCGATCCCCTTCAGGCTTGCCGCAACATAAACCACAGGAACGGGCACCTTGCCGAAACTAAGTCCGAGCATCGGCGAGGACAGAACAGCCTTCTTGAACAAGCGTGGGTATTTCTCGATCGTCCAGGCGCCGATACATCCTCCCATGGAATGACAGTAGAGATAGATCGGCAGGTCCCCGGAGGCAGGCTTTACCATGTTTTCCGTCAGATAATGCAGATCCTCTACATAGTTGGAAAAGCGCTCAACATGAACGACGTAGGGGTTTTTATTGTTCCGGTAAGAGCGTCCGTGTCCGCGGTGGTCCAGCCCCCACACATCGTAGCCGTTTTGCAGCATGTAATAAGCCGATTCTGTAAATTTGCGCACCGACTCGGTAAAGCCGTGGCTGATGACGATCACCCCTTTGGGGTCATCAGCCCGGCAGTGCTCGTAATAGAGCTTTTTATCTTTTTCACGCTCGAAGAAGCCGGATTCCATTCTGGCATAGACATACGGTTCGACTTCCTTGTGCATCTGCTCTTCATAATTCTCTTCGGTGATCCAAACCATGTTGCTTTTCCTCCATCAAATCATTTATCGGTTACCCTTGGGCGCAGCGAAAGCGGATTCGCGGCGCGAAAGGATATAATCGTACCATGCCAGATATTCCTTGCCGAGGCGGGCGACCAGGTCCCTGCCCTCCTTTTTTCTAGAGCCAGACAGAATCAGGCACTGCTGGGCAAGCTGATACTTTCTCGATACACTGAGCCGGGAAAGCTCCTCGTCCGTGTACTCTCCGATCGTCGTGATCTCCTGACGGGCCGCAAAGAAGCGGACAAAGGCATCCGCTGCGTCACGTCCTACGATCGGTGCGAGGAGTGAAAAGTCATTTTTGGAACTGTCAAGCGCTTTGGATACCATTTCCCAGCGACGCGGATCGGCATTGCCTTCCGTACCGGTAAAGGGAGTACGCAGATACAGGTCGTTGTTCGCAAGAAACTCCATTACAAACGGATTGATCCGACTGCGTACAGCCCAGGGCATCCAGTTATCGATCGTCGTGCGAATATAAATATGGGCAAAGCGGCCGAAGAGCGGCTCGGCCAGATCGTGCGCAGCGCTTGACTCGTTGCGGTCGTTGCCAGCCGCAACGATGCGTGCGTTTTTCGGCAGCGCCCAGCGGTTGTTGACAAATCGCTCCAACACGATCTTGAAGATGACTGACTGGGTTTGCTTGGTGGCATTGGTCAGCTCGTCGAAAAACAGGATGTGCAGCTCGCCGTCCTCGCAAAGGCGCTCAAGCTTTACGAGCCAGACCGGTTTAATGTCGACGATCTCATCGCGCGCCTCGTTATAAACGGCGCGGCCGTTGATCGTCTCGGGATTTTCGTTTACCAGTTCGATATCCAGTGCCTGCGGGTCGATCTGACGGACGCGGTCGCTTTTCCCGTCGCCGGAAAGGCCGTGCAGGAATACCGGAATATCCGCCTCCACATACGCGCGGATCAGGCTGAGCTCGTCGTGCGTGGAAAGATGATATTCTGCGTCAGCCGGAAGTGGTTCGAGGGCTCTTTCCGCCAGGTCCTCAAGGAAAGCATCTTTTAAATAAGCTGCCGCACGATTGCGGTCCATGCCGCCAAACAGAGCCTGGCAGCAGATGAGCAGGCCACGTGCGCGATCATACAGCCACCGGACGGGGCGAAACTCCAAAAAAACCGCGTCGCCCTCTGTGACGGCTGTTCCGTCGCGCAATTGGACATAGCCGCCTGCTCCGATTTGCGTCAGCACGAGGCGAACGATCCTCTTGCCGCCAAGACGGTAGATCGGGGTATCCTCCGAAAGGGCGTGGAAAGTCTCCCCTGTTTCCGCAAGTGTTCCTCGGCTGTATTCACGCGCGGCGAGTTCTCGCAAGCTTGTATCCAAAAGGCCGGAGGGGAATGTTCCGCAGCAAACCGTGACGACATCGCCTTCTTCCCGGATGCTGTGTAAGAGCTTTTCATCGCCCTCTTCGAGCATCAGGGCAGGACGCACCGCACAAACAGCACAGGCGTCATCCCGCCCGAAGCGGTCTACACTTCCGTCGGCAAGATAATAGTTGATCCCGCCTCCCGGCTCAAACAAGAAACCGTCGTCCGGGGCAGTCAGCAGCGCCAGATCCGACGCCGGAGCAGCGCAGCCTACCGTTTTGAACAGCGGGAGCGGCTTGTCGAAAACCTGTTCATGTGATAAGAAAATCGATCTCATGTTTTTCTTTCTCCTCTGTCGGACGGACGTACAAAACGCGTCCGCCCTGCGGGTGGATCACGGCGTTGCCGTAAACGACCCAGATCGCGTCGCAGCGCTCCTCCGGCATTTCCGCATATCCGTCCGTAAAGATGATCCGGTTTTCCGCGTCACCGGTAAACGCATGGATCGCGGCGTGGAAATCCGTACCTCCGGCGCCGCTCAATTGCAGGTTTTGTATATCCTGTTCGCTGTTTATATCCTGAAAGCCGTAAAAACGCGTATCAAAGCAGCCGACACGCACGACGGCGTCCTGCCGCATCAACCCTTTCACCCCGCGCACGAACGCTCGCAGCAGATCTGCGTCGACCGACGCGCTGGTGTCCAGCAGGATCTCAGCATAGGAAACCGGATAGGCGCGAAACTCGTGACGGATGACGCCGTCACGGATCGTTGTGCCCGGAAACCAGTCAAAGTCCATCTGCATGCTCGGCTCGAGCATTTCGGCAAGGCCGGACACGACAGCTGCAAGTCCGGGATCTTCGATCTCGCGGGCGCGCGCTTCCGCTTCTTTTCCTGCCTGCTTGTTTTTAGGATCAGGCATGATCACCTTTTCCCCGGCGCTGACTTCGATCTCGGGAGCGTTCTCCTGCTCCTCAAAAAGGACCTCATAGATCTCTTCCGCACTTTTGTCCTGCGCATCCGAAATCATGACCGCATCCTCCGGAACAGCAAAGCCCTCCGCGCGAAGCATCGCATTAACGACCGCATCGCTCGCCCGCTTCCAAACACGCGGATCCTTATCTTTCCCGCGCTCAAAATGGTTGAGCTGGAGATGCACCAGCTGCTGCGCAAGGTAAAAGCTCTGATTTTCCTCTGTGAGATAGTTCATCAGGCGTTCGCTGTAATAAATACAGCGCCCGTCGTTGAAAGCGATTCCCCGGCCGTCTTTTTCGCGGATTTCAAGCAGCGCTATTCTTTTTCCCCATTCCGGGAAACGCTCGCCGAGCGTAATGCAGATCTTTTGGAGATCCATCTTTCACGCCCCCTGGATGCCGCTCAACTTCCGGATCCGCAGACGAAGTGCGTTGTATCTCCTCGACTGGCGGACATTATCGATCATCGTGAACGCGATCTGATCATCGCCGACCAGAATGAGCAGTTCCTTTGCCCGCGTCACGGCAGTATACAGGATGTCGCGCGACATCAGCATCTGAGAGGTGGAGCACAGCGCCAGGACCACCGCACGAAACTCACTGCCCTGGGATTTATGCACGGTCATCGCCCAGGCATGTTCAAGCTCAAGCAGCAGATCAAAGGTGTATACCGCGATCCTGCCGTCAAAATCAACGGAAAGCGTTTCCGTTTCCATATCGATCGTACGAATAACGCCGATATCTCCGTTATAGATCCCGCTTCCCGCTGCGGAATTGTCCGCGGTACGCCACATGATGTCGTAATTATTACGGATCTGCATGACGCGGTCCCCTTCGCGGAAGACAGCGGAGCCGAAGAGCTTTTCCTTCTTCTCTTTTGCGGCGGGATTGAGCGCCTCCTGCAGATGCTTATTGAGATTGACAGTCCCCAGTTCACCTTTTCTGGTCGGAGAGAGCACCTGGATCTCCTCGCTGGGAATGTTCATGTTTTGCGGCAATCTGGTGGCACAAAGCTCGGTGATCGTATCGACCGTGCTTGCCGCCTGAAGGCGTCTGAGACGGAAGAAATCCCCTGCATTCTCCGACAGATCCGGATGCTCGCCGCGATTGATCATATGCGCGTTGCGCACGATACGGCTGTTGCGGTTTTGCCGGAAAATGTCCGTCAGCCGAATAACCGGAACGGTTTCACTTCGGATGATCGCAGAGAATACGTCGCCCGGACCGACCGAGGGAAGCTGGTCCGCGTCGCCGACAAGAACAAGTCTGGCATCGGCCGGCATCGCCTCGAGCAGCGCGCTCATGAGAGAAATGTCGACCATGGAGCACTCGTCGAGAATAACGGCCTCGCACTCCAGGAGATCTCCGGCGTTTTTGCCGAAGACAACGCTCTCCTCATCCTCGGCAAATTTGGCGCCGAGGAGCCGGTGAATCGTCGCCGCTTCGCATCCCGTCAGTTCGGTCATGCGCTTGGCGGCGCGACCTGTCGGTGCGGCAAGAAGTGTTTTCAGCCCAAGTTTTTCAAACAGGGCCAGGATCGCACGGATCGTTGTCGTTTTTCCCGTTCCCGGGCCGCCTGTAATCACGACGATCTGGTTTTCAAGGGCGTATTGCAGCGTCTGCCGCTGCAGCGGCGCGTAGGTGATCCCCTGCTTTTTTTCGAGTGATGAAATAAGGGAGGAAAAATCCATCCGCGAGGCGTAGGTTTCCTTCGCCATCGCTGCGATGCGCTCTGCGGTAAAACGCTCCGCTTCATAAAGCTTTGGCAGATAGCAGGCGTTGCAGCCCGCGATCTGTTCAAAGATGATGCGGCCGTCCGAGAGCATGTCCTCGATCACATCGTCGATGTACTCCGGTTCGACGCCGATCATCTGAGCCGTTATATCGGCCAGCTTTTCCCGGGGAATAAAACAATGCCCTCCCCCGGCGTTGTATTCCAGCTCAAATATAACCGCCGCGGCGATCCTGTTTTTACTTTTCAGCTCAACACCAAGTTCCAGCGCCATATCGTCCGCCTCGGCAAAAGTCCCGCCGATATGCGGCGCGGCAAGCAAATAGGGATTCTCCCGCACGATCACCATCGCGCTGTCGCCGTAATACCGGTAAAGACGGATCGCCAATACCGGTCGCAGACCGAAGGAGCAGATGAACTCCATGAGTCTGCGCATACCGCTTTGACGGCGAAAGGTTTCAGACAGCTGGGCAGCTTTCTGCAGGCTGATTCCCTTGATCTGCGCGATTTTCTCCGGCGAGTTTTCGAGGACTTCAAGCGTTTTGTCCCCGAAACGATTGACCAGCAGCAGTGCTGTCGCCGGTCCGATCCCGCGCACGGCGCCTCCAGCCAAGTAGTCGTATATGGCCGGAGCGGTCGACGGCAGCATACGCTGGGCGTACTCAGCCTTAAACTGCCTTCCGTGGACGCTGTGTGTCGTCCAAACGCCGGATATAATCATCGATTCGCCAGCTGCGGCATAGGGAAAGCAGCCGACGACCGTGACGAGCTCGCCGTTGGAGTCGACAAGTCTGAGCACGGTGTAGCCGTTTTCCTCATTTTTATAGATGACGGAATCGACAGAGCCTGCAAGCTCTATCAGCTCGGTTTCCTGATCCATTTTCTTACTCCGTTGTAGCAGTCTTTCCTCTGTCGAGAAGTGGCTTGAGATATTCGCCGGTATAGCTTTCGGCACATTTGGCACAGTCCTCGGGCGTTCCGGCAAAAACAAGCGATCCGCCGCCGTCGCCGCCCTCGGGGCCGAGATCGATAATATGATCGGCAACCTTGATCACGTCCAGATTGTGCTCGATCACAACGACCGTGTTCCCCGCATCGACAAGCCGGTCGAGAATGTGGATCAGCTTGTGGATATCGGCGACATGAAGGCCGGTTGTCGGCTCGTCAAGCACATATACCGTGGAGCCGGTTTCCCGCTTGGCAAGCTCGGTCGCAAGCTTGACACGCTGCGCCTCGCCGCCCGACAACGTCGTGCTCGACTGCCCCAGACGAACATAGCCCAGACCAACGTCAAGCAGCGTTTCGATCTTGCGGCGTACCTTCGGCTGGTTTTCAAAAAACGTGTAGGCCTCTTCGACCGTCATGTCGAGAACGTCGGAAATGCTCTTGCCCTTGTACTTCACCTCAAGCGTCTCGCGGTTATAGCGTTTGCCCTTGCAGACCTCGCAGGGAACAAAAACGTCGGGCAAAAAGTGCATCTCGATCTTCACGAGACCGTCTCCGGAGCAGGCCTCGCAGCGCCCGCCCTTGACGTTGAAGGAAAAACGGCTCTGGCCGAAGCCGCGCGCCTTTGCGTCAGGCGTAGAAGCAAAAATATCGCGGATGTCGTTAAAGGCTCCCGTATAGGTCGCGGGATTGGAGCGCGGCGTGCGGCCTATCGGGCTCTGGTCGATGCAGATAACCTTATCCACATATTCCAGCCCCTCGATGCCGTCAGAGCGGCCCGGACGCACCTTGACGCGGTTTTTCTCCGCCGCAAGCGTCTTATACAGGATCTCGTTGACGAGGGAGGATTTACCGCTTCCGGAAACGCCGGTCACGCAGATCAGTTTACCGAGCGGGAACTCGACGTCGATGTGTTTCAGATTATTTTCTTTTGCTCCGCGAACGATCAGGCTTTTCCCCGTTCCCTTTCTGCGTTTGGCCGGAACAGGGATGCAGCGCTTTCCGCTGAGATAGGCACCGGTAATGGAGCGCGGGCAGGCGCAAATGTCCTCAACAGAGCCTGCGCATACGACCTCTCCCCCGTTTACGCCGGCGCCGGGGCCGATATCGATGATGTGGTCGGCGGCGCGCATCGTATCCTCGTCGTGCTCCACGACGATCAGTGTATTGCCGAGATCGCGCAGCTCCTTCAAGGTTCGGATCAGCTTGGCGTTGTCGCGCTGATGAAGACCGATGCTGGGCTCGTCGAGAATATAAAGCACGCCCATCAGACTCGACCCGATCTGGGTGGCCAGGCGGATACGCTGGCTCTCACCGCCCGAGAGCGTTCCCGCAGCGCGTGAAAGCGTCAGGTACCCGAGGCCGACGCTGACGAGAAAGCCAAGTCTTGCACGGATCTCCTTAATGATCCGCTCGGCAATCAGCATTTCTTTTTCTGTGAAATGCTGACGGTCGAAAAACTGCAGTGCTTCCGTGACCGAGAGATCGGAAAAATCCGCAATGCTCAGTCCGCCGACCGTAACGGCCAGCGCCGTTTTCTTCAGACGCCTGCCGCCGCAGTCGGGGCACGGGATCTCCGCCATGCACTCCTCAATGTCTTCACGCATCGACGAGCTCTGCGTTTCCTTATAGCGACGCTGGAGATTGTTGACGATACCCTCGAATTCTCTTTTGATCACACCGAAGCCTTCGTTTTTCTCAAAGCGAAGCTGGAGCTGTTCGCCCTTTGTTCCGTACAGGATCGCGTCAAGACCTTCCTTCGGAATTGTTCTGACAGGGTCGGTCAGCTTGAAGTGATACCTTCGGGCAAGGGCGTCAAAATACATTTTGGAGATCGAATCGCTCTTCACATTTCCCCAACCGCTCGCTGTAATGGCGCCGTCCATGATGCTGAGTGAAGGATTGGGAATGATGAGATCAGGATCGACCAAAAGCTGGAGCCCAAGTCCGGTACAGGTCGGACAGGCGCCGTAAGGGTTGTTAAAGGAGAAAAGACGCGGCGTAAGCTCTTCGATCGAGATCCCGCAGTCCTCACAGGCGTAGTTCTGGGAAAAGCTGAGCATGCGGCTCTCCTCGCCCATCACCTCAACAAACAGGATCCCTCCGGCCAATGAGAGCGCGGTTTCAGCCGAATCAGTAAGACGGCGGACGATCTCATCTTTGATAACGAGACGGTCGACAACGATCTCGATATTGTGCTTTTTGTTTTTTTCAAGACGGATATCCTCGGTCAGCTCATAGAGGATGCCGTCTACGCGCGCGCGGACATAGCCGGAACGCTTTGCGTCCTCCAGCACCTTGGCGTGCTCGCCCTTACGTCCGCGAATCACGGGAGCAAGCAGCTGGATGCGCGTCCCGCGCGGAAGTTCCATGATCTGGTCGACGATCTGGTCGATCGTCTGCTGGCGGATCTCTTTGCCGCAGTTGGGGCAGTGAGGGATCCCGATCCGCGCCCAGAGCAGACGCATATAGTCATAGATCTCGGTGACAGTCCCGACCGTGGAGCGCGGGTTCTTTGACGTCGTTTTCTGGTCGATCGAGATCGCCGGAGAAAGACCGTCGATATAATCAACGTCCGGCTTGTCCATCTGTCCTAGGAACATGCGAGCATAGGAGCTGAGACTTTCCACATAGCGTCGCTGTCCTTCGGCGTATATCGTATCGAAGGCAAGACTCGATTTCCCGCTTCCGGAAAGGCCGGTAATGACGACAAGCTTATCGCGCGGGATCTCGATGTCGATATTCTTCAGGTTGTTCTCTCTTGCCCCTTTGATGAAAATGTTTTCCTGCATTACTGCTCCTTTGCGATGTCGGCTGTGGCGGCACGGACAAGGCGGATGAGTTCAGCCGGCGCCAGCTCGACTTGCGCGCCGATTTTCCCCGCGCTGACGATCACGGTATCCAGATCGTTCACGGCGCTGTCAAAAAAGGTCGGATATTGTTTTTTCATGCCAACGGGTGAACAGCCTCCCCGCACATATCCGGTAAGCGCCGTGATCTCGCTGACATGGATCATTTCAATGCTTTTTTCACCCGCCGCTTTGGCGGCGAGCTTCAAATCAAGCTCTTTTTTCACGGGCACGACAAAAACATAAATCTTTTTGCTGCTGCCGCGCGTCACAAGCGTTTTATAAACACAGTCCGCGTCTTTCCCGATCAGCGAGGCGACCGTCTCACCGTCCACAGGCGCATCTCCGTGGGGATATTCATGCGCAAGGTACCGGATCTTCTTTTGATCCAGCACGCGCATGACATTTGTTTTTTGCTCTGCCATACTTTTCACCCTGTTCTAAAAATGCCTATTCAATTTATTTTACCTTATTTTTTATTATCTTTCAATAGAAAAAGACAAATGAAAACCGGCGGTCTTCATTGAGACCGCCGGTATGTTGGCCGGTAATAGAATCAGGAATGGTCAAAGCGCTTGAGCAGATTTTCCACGCTGTTGTCCAGGACCGTCAGGCACTGCTCAACCGTGATTTCTGGCGGAAGCTGCATTCCGAGG
Source organism: uncultured Eubacteriales bacterium (assembly GCA_900320595.1). Lineage (GTDB taxonomy): Bacteria > Bacillota > Clostridia > Oscillospirales > Oscillospiraceae > Limivicinus. The sequence continues at coordinate 9,570 of ONSW01000002.1, forward strand.
TCCAGCCACTGGGAAACCACGCCCACAACGCAGTTGGCATAAAACTCGACCACGAACTCAAAGTCGCGACGGTCGATCATCATGTTCTTCGATACGATCACGGCAAAGCTGCGGATGCAGTTCTGCAGCTTCTGCTTGTAAAAGCGAAGCATATACGTTCTGTTTGGCGAATTATAGACGTTCAGCGCAAAATCCGCGTTCTGCATCAGATATTTGAAAAACATCGACACATCCTCGCGCCAGCGCTCATACTTGACCTCATGGGGAAGATTTTTCTCCGCATCGGCTTCGAAGACCCACTCCAGCAAATCGTAGACGTCGTCGAAATGGTAATAGAAGGTCTGCCGGTTAACGTTGCAGATCTCCGCCAGATCTTTGACGGTGATCTTGTCGATTGGCTTGATGGCCATCATTTTTTTCAGCGCCGCTCCCAGCGCTTCTTTGGTAGACGAAGACATGATTCCCTCTTTTCTTTTGTGGCTGTGTCAGTTCGGCCAAGCGGACATAATCCCTTTTTTCACAAGAAAGGCGTGCTTTGCGATCGAGGCAAGCGGCGTATCGGCCAGAGAGTCGGAATAAAACGCGTCGATTTCTCCGTCAGGATACACTTCATAAAAGCGTCGGACCTTTTCCTCGTCGTGGCAGTTCTCACCGCTGATCTTTCCACTGTGAATATCCATCCGCGTCCCGATCAGCTGAACGCCAAGCTTCTCAGCGGCTGCACCGACCAGGAACTCGGGAGAAGCGCTGATGATGAGATCGTCATCCTTTTTCTGCGCCAGATACCAGCTTCCGATCCCCGCGAAGTTTTCCTGCCAGAAGGCATTGACCGCATCGTCAGGCTCCGGCAGAAAACGCAGGAACGAGAACAGCTTCTCTTTCAACGGCTTCGTTCGGATCATCCCAAACGTATAAAGCAGAGAATAGCCAACGATCTGCGGCGCGGTCCGAAGGATCGCTGTCGGATAACGCTTCAGGCAAAAGCGAAAAAAGGCATAGGAACTGTCCGGATAAAAAATCGTTTTGTCAAAGTCGTAAACATTCATTGTTTACAGCACATAGGTCACATAGTTTTCCTTGCGCGGCTTCATCGCCGGATCTTCATCCGGATAACCGAGGATGCAGTGTCCGATGCCGACCCAGTCTCCCGCAATCCCCCACTTTTTCAGAAGCGCTTTTCCTTCCTCAGTGGCAAACACCTCTTTCGCACGGTTGATCCAGCAGGAGCCGAGTCCGATCGCTTTTGCGGCGTTCATCAGATTACCGAGTACAAGACTCCCGTCCTGAAGGGCATAAGGGCTGTCGGCGTCGGCCAGGACGACAAGTACAGTAGGCGCGCCGTAGAACGGATCACTTTTGGTGCCGAGGAAGGCTGCGTTCATTTTGGAAAGCTGATCGCGGGTCGCCTTATCCTGTACCGCAACGATGATCGCCGACTGTCCGTTTTTTCCGGACGGCGCGCAGACGCCGGCCCGGATCACAGCATCAAGCTCTTCCCGGGTGATCTGCTCGGATTTATAGCGGCGGATACTGCGTCTTTCATATAAAGCTTTCATCGCTTCGTTCATTTTTCTGCCTTCCCTTTCTCCATTTGATACGGGGCTTTTGTCTTGTTTCTTCATAATTCAGGATACGCAATGCATTTATCGCTTCGAACAAAACAGCGGCACATTGAAGCAGCGCGGCAAACAAAAGGCCAAAAACGCCCGCCGCACCAAAGATCGCAATCAGCAGCTTCACCGCACCGCATACGACCGTGTTAAGGAATGCGGCACCGGCGGAACGCTCGGCGATCTGATATGCTTTTGGCAGCTGGTGGATGTCCTCGCCGAGTATGGCGACATCTGAAACCTCGACAGCCTCAGGCTTGTCGAAACAGCCCATTGCGATCCCGACCGTTGCGCATTTGAGCACCTCGGTATCACAGATCCCATCACCGACGAAGGCAAGCGTCGTATTGACGTTTCTGTTCGACATCAAATATTCAACGGCTTTGCACTTTTCTTCGGGGGACAGTTCGGCTTTTACGAGATCAAAATTCAGGACAGAAGCGATCTTTCTCGCGGAGGAATGAACATCACCGGTCAAAAGGACGCTTGTCTTGGCTCCGCTCATCCGCAGTTCCTCGATCGCATCGAAAGCTCCGTCTCGCAGAGCGTCATCAACAATGATATGACCGATATACCGCCCGTCGATCGCAACATGGATCGCAGATCCCGGAACCGACGGCATGTCATATTCCACGCCATGCTCTTCCATCATGGCCGCGTTTCCGACATAGACGTTTCGCCCGTCGATAAACGCACAAATACCGCGTCCCGGGGTCTCTTCCACATCGAGCACCTTGACGTCGGAGGCATAAGCGCCGCTCGCGGCGACGATCGCGCGAGCGATCGGGTGGATCGAGCTCAGCTCCGCAGCGCCGGCCAGGAAAAGCAGCTGGCTTTCGCTGACGCCTTTCGGGAAGACGTCCTTGACCCGATACTTTCCTTCCGTAACAGTTCCTGTTTTATCAAAGACAAGCGTTTCGGCGCGGGAAAGCGCCTCGAGAACATCATGTCCTTTAAAGACGATCCCTCTTGCAGAGCCGTAGACCGCAGCGCAATCATATACGAGCTTTACACTTTGGACAACGGAATAGAGCTGGGAAACCGTCAGGATGACAGCGGCACGTGCAAGCCAGGTACGCCAATCCCCCGTTGAGATCGACGGCACGATTGCAAGCAGGAAAGCCGCAATGACAAGCGCAGGTGTTGCATAGGAGATCACCTTTTGGATCAGCCGCTCCTGGGAAGACTTGTGCATCCAGGAATTTTCCGCAGCGCGAAGAACCGTACTGCACACGGAATCCTTCTGCTCTGCTTCCACGCGAACACGGATCGGCGCGGTTGCGTTGACGCAGCCGGAAATCGCCCTGCTGCCGGCGGCGACCGGAAAACTGAGACTACCGCCCACAAGCGCAGACGCATCCAGGACCGATGTTCCGTCGATCACAGTGCCGTCTGTCGGTACAACATCCCCTGCATATAGTTCGATGACCTGATCTCTCTTAAGTCCATCGGCTTTTACAACGGAAACGCCGTTGTCTTTGACAAGGTTCGCCTTATCCGAGCGAAGAGAATACAGCGCGGCGACTTTTTCCGCCTGCATCATCTCGACATAGGCGAGCGCCATATCGCTCAGCTTCAGGAAAATCATAACCGCCGCTCCGCCGCCGTACGATCCGGCGCAAAATGCCATCAGACTTGCAACGGAAACGATAAGTTCTCTGCCGAGAACGATTCCCATGAACGCCTCCTGAAAGGCCTCGAACAAATAGGAATAGCCGGCCAGAAGGAACGGGACCAGAAAACTCAGCAGACGCACAAGTCCGCTTGTCGGCAGAAAATAAACCACGACAAGCAATACGAGCGCGAGTAGTGCCAAGACAAGCTCGGACAGACTGAATTTGCGGTCGAGCGTCTTGTTGAGCATGGCTGTCTGGAACGCGTCTTCTGTCTTGGAGGCGTGCGATTTCGCTTTCTTTTTCTGCTTTTTTTCGGGGATCCGGATCTCTTTGGCAGAAAAATCAATGACGGGTTTTCTTTTTGTTTTCTCCGGCTGGGCAAGATGTTTGGGCATCTGTTTACTCTCCTGTATATGTTCCCGGCTCCGCAAGAGGAGCCTCAAAAAAACATATTATCCTTTATTTATATAAAGATACGCTATGCGACAAAACTTGTCAAGTTGTCAAGTTCAGTGTCTAAAAAATAAAATTGCAGGGCAGCAATGCTGTCCTGCAATCAATCCCGCTTTACGTCCGGATTACTTCATGCCGTTTTCGTAGGCTTCGATCATCTTCTTGACCATCTGCCCGCCGACAGAGCCGGCCTGGCGGCTGGTAAGATCGCCGTTATAGCCGTTCTTCAGATTGACGCCGACTTCGGAGGCGGCCTCCATCTTGAACTTGTCCATCGCCTCGCGCGCATTGGGGTTCACGAGCTGGTTACTGGAAGTGTAAGACATTCTTTGCATCTCCTTTTCATCAGATTGGTCCGGATCCGAAAAGCCGGCAGCCCTGCTGTCTGTTTTTCACATCCTTACCGTGCTTATCTTTTGCGAAGTGATGAGAGATATGCAAATTCCCGGTATGAAAAAAATGGAATACGCGGCGGCGCACAATCCGAGAAAGGCAAAAAAATAACAGCCCTGAAGGCTGTGCAATAATAAGCATATAACGAAATAACCCCTGACTGATCCACTCGGTTCCACAGTCAGGGGTTATTTCTGGGTGTTCTTGATATCTAACATCCTGGTTACCTCTCTTTCTTCAGATTCGGGCATCAACAGGTTTTGAAATCCATTCAACGGTCACATCACACATTCATCTGATAACTCGTATAGTGAGTAAACTATATGTGCCGGAACATTTCCCGCCTGAGATAACCCCTTCGATCCGTACGTCTTATTCGGAACGGTTTATGTTATAGGGTGTTTCCCTTTCTGGCTATATATTACCAAATGCTAACAGCAAAAACAATTGACAAAGAAGCCAAAGATTCTTTCGTCAAATTGTTCAAAACGGAAATATTGCTTTTATTATTTGTTGCATATATTGACGAAAGCAAGAAAGTCATATTATAATAATTTTGTTGTGTGCCGCACCGGGATTGTCCGAGGCGGCACACATGCTTTTTATTCTCTGTATTCGAACATCAGATCGTACATACTGACGGTATCGCCATCCTTGACGCCCATCTCTTCCATACGCTGAAAAACGCCGTTTTCGCGCAGGATCCGGTCGAAAAACATCCGGCTTTCATAATCCGAAAAATTGACCGTTGCAACAAGTCGCTGCAGCCACGGACCTTCGACCAGCCACATGTCATCGAACTTTTCGATCGTCAGCTCACCTGAGGTGTCGACCTTCGGCTCGGGCGGAATATAATCCGCCTCGAAGCTTGCGATCGGCGGGAGCTCTCGGAGGCGTCTGGCGCATTCGCCGACAAGCTCTCTTGTGCCGTGGTGTACAGCGGCGCTGATCTCGAAGAAGGAAAAGCCCTTCTCCTCGACATGTCTGCGCAGCCGCTCAAGGTTGTCCGATCCTTCTTCAAGCAGATCGCACTTGTTGGCAACGACAATCTGCGGGCGGGAGGCAAGCTCCTCGCTGTATTCCTTCAGTTCAGCATTGATGGCATCAAAATCCTCTACCGGATCGCGCCCCTCGCTCCCGGAAACATCGACGAGGTGCACGAGGAGACGGCAGCGGTCGATATGACGCAGGAAATCGTGACCGAGACCTGCGCCGTCGGAAGCGCCTTCTATAATACCGGGAATATCCGCCATGACAAACGAAACGCCTTCGTCGACATATACGACGCCCAGGTTTGGGAAAAGCGTTGTGAAATGATAATTGGCGATCTTGGGATGTGCCTTGCTGACGACGGAAAGCAGCGTGGACTTGCCGACATTGGGGAACCCGACCAGCCCGACGTCGGCCAGGAGCTTCAGCTCAAGCGTGATGTCATGGCTCTCGCCGGGGAGTCCGGGCTTGGCAAAACGCGGGACCTGGCGCGTAGGTGTAGCAAAATGGGTATTCCCCCATCCGCCGCGGCCGCCCTTTGCCGCGATCCAATCCTCTCCTGTCGACATGTCGTGCATGATGGTGCCGGTTTCCGTATCGCGGATCACGGTACCGCGCGGGACCTTGATGATCATTGCTTCGCCGTCTCGGCCGTTGCAGCGCTTTCCCTGCCCGGGCATACCGTTTCCCGCCACATACTTGCGCTTATAACGGAAATCCATCAGCGTGGACATGTTTTCATCGACAGAAAAGATCACGTTTCCGCCGCGGCCGCCGTCGCCGCCGTCGGGTCCGCCCGCCGCCACATATTTTTCGCGGTGAAACGCCACCGCACCGTCTCCGCCGTTTCCGGCGCGCACGGTTATCCTTGCCTTATCTACAAAAGAGGCTGCCATGTTCTCCCCTCATTTCCATCCGATACGTCGTGTGTTTGCTGAAGCAAAACAAAAGACCGAACAGATCTGTCCGGTCTTTGTGTTTCTCTTACTGTGCGATGTCTTCGTAAACAGAGACCATCTTGCGGTCCTTGCCCATGCGCTCGAACTTCACTTTGCCGTCAATCAGAGCAAACAGAGTGTCGTCCTTTCCCTTACCGACATTGTTGCCGGGGTGGATCTTGGTTCCGCGCTGTCTGACAAGGATGTTGCCGGCCAGGACAAACTGTCCGTCGGCTCTCTTGGTTCCAAGGCGCTTAGACTCACTGTCGCGGCCGTTCTTGGTGGAACCCATACCTTTTTTGTGTGCCATTTAGGTTTCTCCTCCTTTTGTCAAAATAGCTGCGGATGTTCAGGCGTTGATCGCTTCAATCTGAACCTTGGTGTAGGGCTGTCTGTGGCCCTGCGTTCTGCGATAACCCTTTTTGGGCTTCATCTTGTAAACGCGGATCTTGGCGGCCTTGCCGTTCTTCACGACGTTCGCGCTGACGGACGCGCCTTCGATCACGGGCTTGCCGAAAACAACGTTCTCACCGTCGATCACAGCCAGGACCTGGTCAAACTTGACACTGTCGCCCGCTGCCGCGTCGAGCTTTTCGATGAAAACGACGTCACCCTCGGCGACACGGTACTGCTTACCGCCGGTCACGATGATAGCATGCTTCACGAATTGTTCCTCCCATCTTACAGGACTCGCTTTTGAGGCGCGGATCGCTCCGACTTTCAAGCAGCCTCTTCAATGCGGCTTTGGTATAATACCACGGGGAACTGCCGATGTCAACTACTTTTCCCGCAATTCTGCGGTTTTTTATCAGCCGACCGCCTGGATCGTATCATCAACAAGCGCCACATGGCCTGTTTCTCCGTCCTCGCTCAGGAACAGGCGGTGCTGAACATAATCGGCGTCTGTGTATGCGATCATCAAGTCCGGCATACCGTCCGGGATCGCCGTACGGATCTGAAGGGCGCAATCGGTCATAAAGCTTGCATACCAGTAGCGTTCTGCCTCATAAAACCGCTCGTCCCCCTCAGCCTCAGCCTTAGGCTCATCCACATAGTAGAAATTGCTGATCGTAACATCATAGGCTGTACCGTCAACTTTCAGATACAGTTCGTCGCCTTCCGAAAGAGCCAGCCGATCAATGCTCCAAATCGTTCCGTCTTCCACTTCGTCAAGAGGCAGGACTGTCAGCTCAGTTTTTCCTTCCCGCGCGGCAGGCAGATACTGCTGATCGATCAAGCCGACAAGCGAGGCATACGAGATCGTAAACATCGGGAAAGCACTTTCCTCCGGCATCAATTCGCCGAATTCGGGGAAGAACACCATCCCCTCGCCGGAGAAATACCAGTTGCCCTCTCTGACGAGCGCTCTGAGCGCGCTGTCGGCATCGACGTCGTTCTTCGATATTTCGGCGTACAGGTCAGCGTTTTCACGGGCGACGGAAATGATCCTGTCCCCGAGAGCGGTTTTCAGTGTTTCCGCATCGGATGAGAGCATGTCAAGCGTCAGCTTTTCGCCGGTCTGCGTACTGTAATTTGCGCCACAGTATGACTGACTGCCGCCCTTTCCGCCTGTATAGACGCTTGTCCAATAGCGGAAACTGACGACGCTGCCGTCGGCGCGCAGGCTCTTTACCGTACGGGCGGACGTAAAGGTCGTGTTCAATTCGGCCCCCGTGTAGTGAACATAGGAATAATTGTCCAGCGCTTCCTGCAGCAGGTTGTTTTTCCCACTGTCGCTGCCGCTGCCGGTAATATAGGCCTCATCGAACAGAACGAGCTGTTCGTTGATCGCCTTCGCAGCCTCGGGTCGCTCGTCAATGCGTACCGTGGGCGTGACATACGAAAAGATCAGAATCGGAGAACCGTCGGGCGCATCCAGATCTTCGCTCGTCTTCTTGGTGTAAATGATCACACGGTCACCGATTTCGGCTCCCGTTGCGTCACCTTCCGCCACGGCGATCTCGGGAACGGGCGTTTCTCTGCTCTCCTCCGGCGCAGCTTCCTCTTCGGCAGGAGCAGGAGCCTCGGTCGCCTTGACCTCCGGAGTCGGAAGCGGCGGCAGCTCGGTGTTCCGGATCGCATCCAGCTCGGCACATGCGCTCAAGGAAAACAGCAACGAAACACACAGAATCAAACTTACGATTTTTTTCATTTTATTTCCCTCATTTTCAGCGGTCAAAGCGTTTCATACGGTATCGAGCGCGCGATCGCTGCATTTGTATAGTTCTTTTCAGATGTTACATCGCGCACGACCGCAATATCCGGCGGCAGCAGGATCGCCTGATCTTCGCTCGAAAGTTCAAGCTCCATCAGGGCTCTGTCTTCCCAAAACGGGAACATATCGATTTCGAAAACCTGGTTACGGTATTCGTGCAAATAGCGTGTCTTTCGAATCACGTTTCTGTCCGGATCCTTCATCAGGGAAAACGCGCGATACTCTTCAGCCGAAATCTCATTTTCTATCTCGATCCGAGTGAGATCGCTCAACCTTTTTTTCGCCGTATGCGTAAAAACCTTCTTCCCGTCTGTCTCTCGGCAGCGGATACGTTCTCGCCCGTTTTCGGCCGTGAGGATATAAATCTGTTCGATACGGGAAGAAGGAAGCGAGCTGAGCAGCGCCGCATCCGGCATCCGGATCAGATATTTTCTTTCGATTTCCAGGTGCTCCATATCCTACCGCCCATTTCCAATCTCGATTTTTCAGTATAGCGAAGGATTGTGACAAAATCAAGAATAATCCGAAATATGCGTTTATTTTAAGAATAATTAAGTCCTTTATTCCATCTAATCACGACTTGTCACCCGCGAAAAAAAGATTGACTTGACGCTTATTTCAAATATACTATTACTATAGAGTCCAAACGTAGGCAAAACGACAACAAATTGTGAGGAGAGAATGCAATCATGGCAGAATTAAGGCCAAAAATCGTCAAGCTGTGTAAAATCATCGGCGGCGTTTCCGGTGTGGTCAACAAGATCGATGAAAACGCTCCGGAATACTACAGTCTGGCGAATATCGTAACCGACGACGAAGCCGATGTCGCGATCGCAGCCGGTCTGCGCAAAGAGCGTACGGCCGCCTGGCTCGCGAAAAAGGTTGGCAAAAGCGTTGAGGAAACGGAAAAGCTCGCCAAGCATCTTGCCTGGATCGGCGTTTTCCGCTGCACCTACGACGAAGAAGAGGGCGTAGACAAATATTTCATGCAGATCTTTGCTCCCGGCATCATGGAGATGCTCGTCAACAACAAGGAGCTGCTTGAGACCCATCCCGAAGTCGGCCGCGCGTTTGAGGAATACACCCGCAAGCGCATGGAGCTGATGAGTGCCGTTATCCCCCAAGGCTACGGACTGATGCGCGTGATCCCAATCGAGAGCGCGATCAAGGACGATCCGACAGCAAACGATTTTGACAAGCTTTCTTATTATCTGAACAAGTACAACAAGTTCTCGGTTTCTCCGTGCTCCTGCCGCTCGTCCCGTACGTCAATCAATGATGGCTGCGGCCATCTCGCCGATGAGATGTGCATCCAGATGGGCAAAGGCGCAGAGCATTATATCCGCACCGGTCGAGCCCGTGAGATCACACGCGAGGAAGCTCTTGAGATCATCAAGCGTGCCGAGGAAAACGGCTTGATGCACGACATCCCGAATATCGAAGAAGCTGGCGAGAGCGCTGCGATCTGCAACTGCTGCTCGTGTGCCTGCTTCGGTCTGCGCGTCGGGTTGATGTTCGGCGCACGCGACGTTATCCGTTCCAACTATGTTGCTACCATCGACGAGGCTAAATGCGTTGCCTGCGGCATGTGCGTTGAGACCTGCCCGGCCAATGCGCTCAAGCTTGGTCAGAAGCTCCCTACCCGCGCCGACACCAGCGCTCCGGAATATAAGAAGATGACCGACGTCATTTTCTCCAAGGACGTCTGGAACCCCAATTACCGCGAGAATTTTGAGGACACGCTCCCGACCGGCACGGCGCCGTGCAAGGCCGCCTGCCCGGCCCATATCGCCGTACAGGGCTATTTGAAGCTCGCCGCTCAGGGCAAGTATACCGAGGCGCTTGAGCTGATCAAACGGGAGAACCCCTTCCCCGCCGTTTGCGGCCGTATCTGCAACAAGCGCTGCGAGCAGGAATGCACCCGCGGCAATGTGGATGAGGCTGTCGCGATCGACGAGGTAAAGCGCTTCATCGCCGACCACGATCTCGACAAGGCTACGCGCTTCGTCCCGAAGATGCTCAATCAGACCGGTAAGCCCTTCACCGAAAAGATCGCGATCATCGGCGCCGGTCCCGCCGGTATGAGCTGTGCCTATTATCTGGCCAATAAAGGTTATCCCGTCACGGTATTTGACCGCAATCCCGTCCCTGGCGGCATGCTGACGCTCGGTATTCCGAATTTCCGTCTGGAAAAGGACGTGCTCAATGCCGAAATCGACATTCTGCGCGAGATGGGCGTTGAGTTCAAGTGCGGCATCGAAGTCGGAAAAGACGTAACGATCCAGCAGCTGCGCGACCAGGGTTATAAGGGCTTCTATCTGGCGATCGGCGCCCAGAAGAGCGCCAAGCTCAAAGTCCCTGGCGAGGAGCTTGAAGGCGTGCTCGGCGGCGTTGACTTCCTGCGTGAGGTAAATCTCGGAAACAAGGTCGAAATCGGAAAACGCTGCGCCGTGATAGGCGGCGGCAATGTCGCCATGGACGTTTGCCGTACGGCTGTCCGCCTCGGCGCGGAAAAGACTTACATCATCTATCGCCGCGGCGAGGAGGAAATGCCCGCCGACCGCGACGAGGTCAAGGAGGCCAAGGAGGAAGGCGTTGAATTCCGCTTCCTCTGCGCTCCTGTCGAGATCCTCGGCGAGAGGGGCAAAGTTACCGGCATGAAGGTCGAACTCATGGAGCTTGGCGAACCGGACGAAAAAGGCCGCCGCAAGCCTGTCGGCACCGGCAAGTTCGAGACGATTGAGCTTGACAGTGTGATCGGTGCTGTCGGTCAGGTCGTCGACTGGGGCAAGCTCGATATCGGCGATTTGAAGACGACGCCCAAGGGCACCGCTCTTGCCGACCCGCTTACCTATCAGACCAATCAGAGCGACATTTTCGTCGGCGGCGACTGCTACACCGGTCCGAAGTTTGCGATCGACGCGATCGCGGCCGGCAAGGAAGCGGCTATCTCTCTGCATCGCTTTGTTCATCCCGGTCAGACGCTCACCATGGGACGTGATCGCAGACACTTCACCTCGCTCGACAAGGAACAGGCGCTTCTTGATGTTGCGAGCTTTGACCGCGACCACCGTCAGCTTCCCGGATACAACGAGGCCAAGGCCAAGACCTTCTCCGATGCGCGCGTCACCTTCACCGAAGAACAGGTGCACAAGGAGACCGCCCGCTGCCTCGGCTGCGGGGTAACCAAAGTCGACGAATACATGTGCATCGGCTGCGGCCTTTGCACAACGCGCTGCAAGTTCGATGCCATTAAGCTGAAAAAGGTCCGCAACTGGGAGGCCGGCTCGTTCGAGACCATGCCGATCAAGGTTGCAGAAGGGCTTGTCAAACGTACGGGCGGCATCGTCCGCAAAGCGATTGGCGGTAAGTAATGCACGAGCTTGGTATCTGTGATGCGCTGCTGAAAATGGTCGATAAGATTGCCCGGGACGAGCAGCTTGAAGGCATCAGCAAGATCACGGTCGAGGTCGGCACCCTGTCCGGCGTTATTCCAAAATACCTTGAGGATTGCTGGGAGGCCGTTGTGGACGGAACCGGCTATATGGACACGAGATTTGTCGTCGAAGTATTGGAGGGCAAAGCCCGCTGTCTCGACTGTGGCCACGAGTTTACCGCTGGGATCAACGACCGCCTCGTTTGCCCTGCCTGCGGCGGTGACAAACTGGCGCCGATCTCCGGGCGTGACTTGACATTGAAAGAGATCGAAGCCATCTGACATGTATGCCCGCCGTGTTTTAAGCGCGGCGGGCATTTTCCCAGGAGTAAAGGATTCATGGAAATATATTCTGAAAATTATCAACTGAAAAGCCGCGACGTCAACATGTACCGCACGCTTCGAATGTCGGCGCTGTTCGAAATCATGCAGGAGACGGCGACCGAGCATTCCGAAATACTCGGTTCCGGCATAGATGTGATCCGTGCCAGGAATCTGATGTGGGTACTCGCGCTTCAGTCTGTCGAAATTGCGCGCATGCCACGCTATCGCGAGCAGATCAGAATCGAGACCTGGCCCGGCCGGACGGTACATTCGCTTTATCCCCGCTATCACTGCATCTCGGATTCCGAAGACAATTGTATTATCCGCTCGTCCGCCATCTGGACGCTCGCTGACATCGAAGAACGCAAGCTTGTCTCCTCCTCACAATCCGGCTTTGACTATGAAGGGATAAAAACCGGCAAAGAAATTTCCCTCCCTCGTCCGCCCCGTTCGTTCTATACGAGCGAAACCATGTCATTCACCGTACCGCTGAGCTATATCGACATGAACGGGCATATGAACAACACGCGGTATTTTGATCTGGCGGAAAATGTCTTTTCTCCCGCAAAAGAGGGGCTCTCCCCCATCCGGATTTTGATCGAATACTCCTCAGAGCTTCGTCTGGGTGAAAGCTATGATATTGCCTGGGGCGAAAAGGACGGCCACTGCTATTTGATGGGAGGAAGAGAAAAGCCCTCCTTCCGACTTGTTGTCGACTACTGATATAAGGGCGCTTCCTTCGGCAAAAGAAAGACGAGGTCCTGTAAGATCTCGTCTTTCTTTTGTTAACATAATACATTGTCCGGCAAATGGGACAGGTCTTTTGCTATGCTATGGTCAAAGAAAAAAGGAGGCTTTGACCCATGAAAAACACAAACGATGAATACAACTTTGACTTCCGATTTCTTAGTGCTTCCCTTCTCCCGCTTGGACTTCTGATCGGGTTTCTTTCCGCCTTTATCCTGTAACTTCTATTCCGCTGCGTGTCCACATACGCTGTACAGAGGAGTGATGAACAGATGGTTGAAATCCGAAGGCTTATACAGCGAAACCGGCGCTTTATTTCCGTTCTGGGCACAGTGGTTGCGGCCGGATTGATTCTCTGGGCTGTAAACACGCCTGTGATCGTCGGCGCCTCTGCTGCGCAGCGACAGCTTCCGGTCTACTGTGTCCAGCGTGACGACAAAAAAATCGCGATTAGTTTTGACGCGGCATGGGGAAACGAGGATACACAATCTCTTATCGACATTCTTTCCGATCACGACGTTCACAGCACTTTTTTTGTTGTCGGCGACTGGGCGGAAAAGTATCCCGAATCCGTAAAGGCCCTGCACGACGCCGGGCATGAGGTGATGAGTCACTCGCTGCACCATTCTCATTTTTCCATGATGAGTGCGAACGATATTGCCGCCGACCTGAAGGAGGCCAATCGGATCATCGCCGCCGAGACCGGCGCCGAGCCGACGCTGTTTCGCTGTCCGTACGGAGAGTACGATGACCATGTCATTCAAACGGTAAAGGAACTGGGTATGACCACGATCCAATGGTCGGTCGACAGTCTTGACTGGAAAGGAATCAGCGCGGATGAAATCTGCAATCGTGTACTTAAGCGGATCGAGCCCGGCAGTATTGTTTTGTTTCACAATGCAGCCGAGCACACGCCCGAGGCGCTCCCCCGTATTTTGGACGCTTTGGAAAACGAGGGCTACACCGTCGTTCCTGTATCTGAGCTTCTTCTGGAGGGCAGCACGACAATCGACCACGCCGGAAAGCAAATCCAGAATAAAAGTCTGTAAACAAAAAGAAGGTGCACTTTTGTGCACCTTCTCTTTGCATTACTTATGGAGTTATCGCGCGAGAACCGTACCGTCTTCTTCAATGACCGGCTCTGTGTCAGGCACAACAGGATCCGGAAGAACCTTCTGCCCATTATAAGTGGGATGATATGTCGGGACAAGATGCTCAACAAAGGTGCGGATCCTTTCATCATTGCGATAAGCGATCTCGATCAGATCACTGAGCTGGCCAAGGAACTGGTCTGTGTCAAACGGGATCGGGCAGCCGATGTGGATCAGCTTATTCTCTGTCGTTTTCAGGCCTTCCTCCGCCATCAGCTTTTCTTCATACAGCTTTTCACCGGGACGCAGACCGGTATACTCGATCTTGATATCCACGTCCGGCTTCAGCCCCGAGAGGCGGATCAGATTGCGGGCAAGGGTATCGATCTTCACCGGGCTGCCCATATCCAGGACAAAGATCTCGCCTCCGTGGGCGTAAGTACCGGCCAGCATCACAAGACTCACCGCTTCCGGAACCGTCATAAAGTAGCGGATAATGTCGGGATGGGTCACTGTAACAGGCCCGCCCTTTTCGATCTGCCGCTTGAAGATGGGAACGACAGAGCCGTTAGAGCCCAGCACATTGCCGAATCGAACAGCCACAAACTCGGTTTTGATATTTTTGAAAACTTCCCCGTTTCCGGCTTTATCCGCGTTTTCCTTTCCGCGGTGCATATAAAGCTGCGGGATCTCATCCGCTTTTCCCGCCTTGATTTTGGCGTCAAAGCTCTGGATGATCATTTCACACAGGCGCTTGCTCGCGCCCATGATATTGGTCGGGTTGACTGCCTTGTCCGTACTGATGAGCACAAACCGCTGGCAGCCGTGCATCATAGCGGCGTAGGCGGTTTTATAGGTACCGATCGCGTTGTTTTTGATCGCCTCGCACGGGCTGTCCTCCATCAGCGGAACATGCTTATGCGCCGCGGCGTGATAGACGATGTCCGGACGGTAATCGTGAAAGACCTGATACATTTTCCGGCTGTCGCGGACAGACCCGATCAGAACGACAAGGTCCAGATCGGGATATTTATCCTTCAGCTCAAGCTGGATGTCATACGCGTTATTCTCGTATATATCGAAAATGATCAGCTGTTTCGGACTGTGGCCGGCGATCTGTCGACAAAGCTCCGAGCCGATACTGCCGCCGCCGCCTGTGACCATAACGGTCTTTCCGTTGATAAAGCGGAAAACCTCTTCGAGATCTGGGCGGATCGGGTCTCGCCCAAGCAGGTCCTCGATCGAAACGTCTTTCAGCGCTTTGACCGTGACCTGGCCGGTAAATAGCTGATACATGCCGGGAAGATTTTTGATCTCGCAGCCGGTCTCGTTGCAGATATGCAGGACATCGCGGCGCTGCGCCATGGAGGCGCTCGGAATGGCGAGGAAGATCTTGTTGACCTTGTATTTCTTAACATTTTCGAGGATCGACTCGCGACCGCCGACGACACGCACGCCGTCGATGTAACGATCCCACTTGTTGGAATTATCGTCAATGATGCAAACGACTTTTCCGCCCTCGCGGTTCCCGTTGACGTCTCGCAAGATCATCTGTCCGGCCGAGCCCGCGCCGATCAGCATAATCCTGTCGTGGCTCCGTTTGCCGCTTCTGTTGGATATTGAAAGGACGACACGATAAGAAAACCGGATACTGAGCACGAGGGCAAGCTGAAGGATCGCACCGACAGCATAATACGAGATCGGCATGCGTTCGTAGAACAGGAGGGTAATGCCTACATGGAGCGCAGACATAAACAGCGACACAGCGAGAATCCTGTAAAGCTCGTTCAAACCCGCAAAGCGCCAAATGCTTTTGTACATGCCGGTCATAATAAACACAGCAACGCACAACACAGCATATACGGGGGCAAAATGCTCCCAGGCGTCCACATATTTTGTTTCGATCAGCGAATAGCGAAAATCGAATCTCAGCAGAAGGGCAAAGAAATAGGCTGCATTGACAGCAAGCATGTCATACAGCGCGATTCCGGCAGCTATCTTTTTCCAATGTTCCAGTTTGAAACGGTTATTGGAACGATTCGTGTTCATGTTTCGTTACCTACCGATATAATTACAAATAATCTTTTTTTATGATATCATATATGATCTTTTTTTGCAACCGGAAACCGGCAGAGGGGTGTAAGCTATGCTCACACCCCTTTTTTGTTACTTTAAGATCACCTTATAATAATTCTTTTTTCCACGCTTGAGAATGATCCCATCGTGAAGTTCTTCCGCCCGGAAGGTCTTGGAAATATCACTGATTTTTTCGTCGTTGGCCGTTACGCCGCCCTGCTGGATGTTGCGGCGCGCATCAGACTTTGACGGGCAAAGCCCTGTCTTCACAAGCAGTGTCATGATGTCTGCAGCGCCGTCGACAAGATCAGCTTCCGAAAGCTCGAGCGTGGGCATATCTGCGCTGCCTGCGCCGCCGCCAAAGAGGGCTTTTGCCGCCGCTTCCGCCTTTTTCGCTTCCTCATCGCCGTGAACCATGGCCGTCAGTTCATAAGCCAGGATCTCTTTGGCCTGATTCAGGCGGCTCCCCTCCCAGCTTTCCATCTCATGGATCTGCTCGAGGGGCAGGAATGTCAGCATACGGATGCATTTCATGACGTCTGCGTCGTCAACATTGCGCCAATACTGATAGAAATCATAGGGAGAAGTCTTGTTTGCGTCAAGCCACACGGCATTGCCGGCTGTTTTTCCCATTTTTTTGCCCTGGGAATCGGTCAGCAGCGTGATCGTCATTGCGTGTGCGTCTTTGCCGAGCTTTCTGCGGATCAGCTCGGTTCCGCCGAGCATATTGCTCCACTGGTCATCTCCGCCAAACTGCATATTGCAGTCGTAATGCTGGAAGAGATAGTAAAAGTCATAGGACTGCATGATCATATAATTGAACTCTAGGAAGCTCAATCCTTTTTCCATGCGCTGTTTATAGCATTCTGCCCGCAGCATATTGTTGACGGAAAAGCAGGCGCCGACTTCACGCAAAAGCTCGACATAGTTGAGATTTAAAAGCCAGTCGGCGTTGTTGATCATTCTGGCCTTTCCTTCGCCGAAGTCAATAAAGCGTTCCATCTGGCGCTTGAAGCATTCGGCGTTGTGCTCGATATCCTCACGCGTCAGCATCTTGCGCATATCCGTGCGGCCGGAGGGGTCTCCGATCATGGTCGTGCCGCCGCCAATGAGCGCGATCGGCTTGTTGCCCGCCATCTGCAGCCGCTTCATCAGCGTAAGCGCCATAAAGTGGCCGGCAGTCAGGCTGTCCGCCGTGCAGTCAAAGCCGATATAGAATACGGCTTTGCCGTTGTTGATCATCGATTTGATCTCTTCCTCGTTCGTGACCTGCGCGATCAGACCACGCTCGACCAGTTCTTCATAAATTTCCATTTCTCGTTACTCTCCTCTTTCCCCTTTTATAAGCTCTTCAGCTGTCTCGGCTCCAAAGGCGATCAGATCGTCGCACGGCACGCCGGCACGCTTTAAGTCAAGGCAGCGCACGAAACCGAATTTGTCACGAAACGCGCCTGTCGTTTTCTTGGTCAGGGAAGCCACATTTGTCAAGGCGCTGCTGTCATTCCGGGATTGCTTCGCTGCGGCGCCGATCGCCATCACAGCCCCGGAAATCGCCCCGCAGATCTCACCACAGCGAACGCCGCCGCCAAAGCCGCTTGCGATCGCGAGCGCTGTCTCCTTGTCCAGAGCGGTATAGGCGCCGCATGCACACAAAACACACTGTGCACAATTGCAGCCTTCTCCATGAAGACGAACCGCCTCTTCCTGAATAGTCAATTCATTCACTCCGTTTCATAAAAATATGCCCTTGTCCCCAAGGGGGGACAGAGGGCATTTCATTGCGGTACCACCTCTGCATGCTCCGCTTTTCGCAAAACAAAGCCTCGGCAAGTGCCTTTCGGCACTCTTCGCGTTATCGGGCGAAACCCGTCCCGTCTTACCGGCAAGATGCTTTCAACAGGCCGCTCCGGACTGTATTGCGCCGCTCTTCTCTCCCCTTCTCAGCCATAACAGGGTCTCTCTGTGCAGAAGTTATCGGCGCGTCTGTCCTTCTTCGCGTTGACGTTTGGATTATACAGGATGGGCCTTATACTGTCAAGGTCATCCGTTTTTTGCGCTTTTGTATTTTTCGCATGCCGCAAGCTGCTCTTCCGCGTTGGCAAGCGTGAGAGGCGTGATATGATCGCCGCCGTACAATCTGGCGATCTCCTGCGATCTTCCCTGTCGGTCAAGCATTGTCACGTTGGTATAGGTCCGGCCGTCCCGTTCTGTCTTGGCGATAACGAAATGGTTGTCGGCCATAGCCGCGATCTGCGGCAGATGCGTCACGCACATGACCTGCTTGCCGAGAGAAACACTGTATAATTTCTCGCCGATACGCTGTGCGGCAACGCCGGAAACGCCGCTGTCGATCTCGTCGAAGATCATGGTCGGGATCGGATCGTTTTCCGCAAAAACATTCTTCATTGCCAGCATGATGCGGCTCAGCTCGCCGCCGGAGGCGATCCGGCTGATTCGTCCGAGCTCTTCACCGGCGTTTGCCGACATGATAAAACGCACATTATCGCAGCCTTTGGCGTTAAACCCATCTTCATTGACGACAGAAGAAAACTCGACCGCGAACCGGACCGAGGGCATCGAAAGATCCCTCAACTCACTGACGATCCGTTTTTGAAGCTCGATTGCGGCAGCTTTTCTCGCCTCACTCAGCTGCCGGGCTTTATTCAACAAACCGGTCCTGGCTGCGGCCAGTTCGCGTTCAAGCTTCTGTATCGTTTCGTCCGCACTGTCGATCTCATCAAGCTTTTGTCTGCTCTCACCCAGGAGTGTGATCAAGCCTTCCTCGTCGGCGTTATATTTTCTCTGAAGCCGGTTCAGAAGGGCAAGCCGTGTTTCGAGCCTGTCAAATTCTTCGGGCGAGAAATCCAGTTCGTCACGCAGATCGCGTAGGATCTCGGCAGCATCCGTCAGCGAAAAGACCGCATCACGAATGCTTTTCACACTTCCCTCAAGCTCAGGGGCGAAAGATGCAGCCCGTTGCGCAAAAGCTTCGGCGTTCTGTGCCAGGGAGACGGCGTTTTCTTCGCCGTCATAGAGCAGCGCGCATGCATTTTCAATCGCTTCCGTCAATTTCTCGGAATTGCGCAAAAGACTCAGGCGGGATGATATCTCGTCATATTCGCCGTTTTTCAGTTCAGCGGATTCCAGTTCGTTGATCCGGTAGCTCAAGCGATCACGAAGTCTGTCCTTTTCTTCTTCATCCAGGCGAAGAGCTTCGATCTGCTTTTTGATCTCGCAAAAGCGAGCATACAGCACGCTGTATTCGGAGATCAGCGGAGCCGTAGCGCCAAAGCGGTCAAGGTATTCAAGATGTCTGCGCTCATCCGTCAGCTGTCGTCCATCGTTCTGCCCGTGAATGTCGACGAGAGCGGACGCCAGTTCCTTGAGCTGAGCCGCGCTGACCGGAACGCCGCAGATTCGGCAGGAGCTTTTCCCATCAGAGCCGATGCGCCGCTGCAGAATAAGCTCATCTTCTATGTCGATCTCGTTGTCGCGCAAAAAGCGCTCCGCTTCCTCCGAGAGGTCAAACGTTGCCGTTACAACGGCACGTTCAGCCCCTCTTCTTACCATTTCACGGCTGACGCGGTCTCCCAGTACAGCGCCTATCGAATCAATTACGATGGATTTGCCCGCGCCGGTTTCACCGGTAAGGACATTCAGGCCGGGTGCAAAGCGAATATCCGCCCGTTCAATAACGGCTAAATTTTCAATGTGAAGCTCGTTCAGCATTCCGCTTACCTCACGAAAGTCCCGACCTTATCTCCCGATGATGCTCTGCAGCTCATGCGACAGTTTATCACACGATTCAAGGCTTTTCATAGCAAGAAAGGCTGTGTCGTCTCCGGCAAGCGTTCCCGCCAGACCTTCGATCGACATACTGTCTACCGCCGCGCAAACCGCCGGCGCAAGGCCGGGGATCGTTTTAATCACCAGGAGATTCATCGCTGGCTGATAAGAGATAACGCTCTCTCTTACGATCTTCTGCAGACGCTGCCTTGCGTCATCTTCCTCAGAACGGCCGGAAACCGTATAGTGATATGTCCCGGTCGGCCCCAGTTCTTTGACAAGCCTCATATCCTTGATGTCACGCGAAAGCGTAGCCTGGGTGCTTTTCACGCCCCGTTCAAGCAGCGCCTCCTGCAGCTGTCTCTGTGTCTCAATATTTTGATGCTGAATGATCTCAAGGATCACGCTCTGTCTGCCGGGTTTCATTTGTTGTCCTCCATTACAGTTTCTCGTAAGCTATTTCAAAAAAAGATTTTTCGCCGAAGCGAGCCATCAAAGTCCGCATTTCGCTGCGACGTATCAGCATTATGTCTCCACTCTCCAGATCCAGCACGGAATTACCGTCAATGGATAAATACGCTCTGCGGGTATGGAGCTTTTCCGTCGTAACGGAAATCAGCTTTTGCGCGCCGATCACGAAAGGCTTTGCACCGATCGAATGGGCGCAGATCGGGGTCAGGATAAAGGCCGCCGCTTCCGGCTCTACGATCGGGCCGCCGGCCGACATGGAGTAGCCTGTCGAGCCTGTCGGAGTGGCGACGATCACGCCGTCGCCGGAATAGCCGATCATCCTGTCCTCGTCACAAAACGCGGTAATATTGATGCACTCGCCGTATCCGTGGATGACCGCGTCGTTAAGCGCGTGATCGGTATAGATGATCTCGCCGTTGCGTTCGATAGACACATCGAGCATCATCCGTTCACTGATTCGGTATTCTCCGCGCGCAGCATTCAGGATCCTGTCAAAATTCTCCGCCTCGAGCGCGGTCATAAAGCCCTTCGTTCCCAGATTCACGCCCAGGATCGGGATACTTCTGGCCTGCAGCGAACGAACGACGGACAAGATCGTTCCGTCACCGCCGATCACGATCAGGAGAGTGCAATCCTCCCCGAGTCCCGCAAGCGTGCTGTACGGAATATCTTGAGGCAGAACGTCGTCGCCGTTTTCGGCAAAAACGGGGCAAACCACGCATTCGATCCCAGCATCCGACAGGAGCTGCACTGCTCTGCGCGTATAGTTCAGTTGTGCATCACGATACGGATTCGGACAAATAGCGACCATAACTGTCCCTCCTCTGTCAAAGGTTCTCGTGTGATCGGGCCACAAGTGCGGCAACATCAATTTCCGCCTGTTCTCCCGTACGGTTGACCATATGACAGATATATTCGATATTTCCCTCCGGTCCTTTGATCGGAGAATAATCCAGTCCATGCACAGAAAGACCGATCGTCGGCGCAAAGTCGAGGATCCCCTGCACGACCTCGCGGTGAACAGCCTCATCGCGGACGACGCCTTTTTTTCCGACTTCTTCACGCCCCGCTTCGAATTGAGGCTTGATCAGGCAGACGATATCCGCATCCTCCTTCAACAGCTCTTTTACGGCCGGCAGAACGAGACGGATCGAGATAAAGGAGACGTCCATGACCGCAAGATCCGCGGTCTCCGGGATCTGCTCATGTGTTACATATCGGAGATTGGTACGCTCCAGGTTGACAACACGCGGATCGACACGAAGCTTCCAGGCAAGCTGGCCATAGCCGACGTCGACGGCATAGACCTTCGCCGCGCCATGCTGCAGCAACACATCGGTGAAGCCGCCGGTCGACGCGCCGCAATCGATACAGACCTTATCCCTCGGATCGATCGGAAAGACCTTCAAAGCTTTATCCAGTTTAAAGCCGCCGCGGCTGACAAAGGGGATCGCCTCACCGCGTACTTCGATCTGCGCGTCCTGTGCAACGGGCATACCGGGCTTATCGGCACGCTGTCCGTTGACAAAGACGAGGCCGCTCATGATCGTCGTCTTGGCTCTTTCCCGGCTTTCGGTAAAGCCCAGATCAAAAACGAGCTGATCCAAACGAACTTTTTTCATCTTATTCCTCGCCTACAAGCGCCTTTGCGGATTGGGCGATGCCCTGTGCGTCGATCCCGCATAGATGACGCAATTCCTCAACGCTCCCGTGCGGCACGATCCCATCGCCCAGGTTGAGAAGCCGGAAGGCAAAGCCATCCGACATCCCCGCGAGAGAGGAAAGGATCTGCGCTCCCACGCCGCCAAAGGCACATACGTCCTCGACAACGACAAGTCGCTTTGTTTTTTTGACAGAAAGGCGCGTCTCGTCAAACCCGTTCGGACGGATGCGCCCGATCTTGATGACCTCCGCCGAAACACCTTCAGGCGCAAGCTTGTCCGCAGCAGCAAGCGCCTCGTTGATCATCACGCCGTAACTTACGATCGTAATGTCGCGTCCCTCTCGCAATACGAACTCCGCCTCTGTATGGCAGTCTGAATAAGCGCCTTCTCCGCCGCGTGGATACCGGATCGCAACGGGGCCTTCACATCCGTAAAGCGCAAGCCCAAGCATCGCGTCCAGCTCGGCGAAAGATGCAGGCGCATAGATTGTCATGCCGGGAACCGCAGAAAGGAAGCTCACGTCAAACGCGCCCTGGTGCGTCTCACCGTCACGTCCGACAAGGCCGGCCCGGTCAACAGCAAAAACGGCATGCAGCTTCTGAAGAGAAATATCGTGGATCAGCATATCAAAGGCCCGCTGAAGGAAGCTGGAATACACCGCGAACACCGGAATCAGCCCCTGTTTTGCCATTCCGCCCGCCATGGAAGCAGCATGCTCCTCGGCAATGCCGATATCATAAAAACGCTCAGGGAAACGGGCGGCAAAACCTTCTAGTCCGGTCCCTCCCGACATCGCCGCAGTAATGGCGGCGATCTTCGGATCGCTCTCGGCATAACGGCAAAGCAGGGCGCCGAAGCGAGAGCAGAAGCCCTCTTTTTCGGGCACAAGAATGCCTGTTTCCGGATCAAAGGGGCCGACCCCGTGATAAAGCTCCGGATTGGCCTCGGCATAAGCGCAGCCCTTCCCCTTTTTTGTAAGCACATGGATCAGAACCGGCTTTCGCATATCCCGCGCCCAGCGGATCACATTTTCCAAAGTGCGCAGATCATGCCCGTCGATCGGTCCAAGATAGTCAAAGCCCATCCCGGTAAACATATCATCCGGGATCAGATGCTCCTTGAGCCATTCCTTCACATGATGGTTAAAGGTGTACAGTGCAGGAAGATGGCTGAAAAGCTTGCGGTAGTGACGTTTGAAATTAAGGTACGCCGGCTTCACGCGCATGGATTGAAGCAGCCTTGCCGTACCTCCGACGTTTTCGGCGATCGACATATTGTTGTCATTGAGAATAACAACAAGCGGCTCGCCGCTCATGGCAGCGTTGGAAAGTCCCTCGAAGGAAAGGCCTCCCGTCATGGCTCCGTCGCCGATCACGGCGCATATATCATAATCCTCGCCGGAGAGAGTTCTGGCATGCGCCATACCAAGCGCTACAGACACGGAGTTTGAGGCATGTCCGGCGATAAAGGCATCATCCACTGCCTCATACGGTTTCGGGAAGCCGGAGATGCCGCCGAATTGACGGAGCGTGTGCAGCTTATCGCGCCGCCCGGTAATAATTTTATGCGTGTAACTTTGATGACCGACATCAAAGACGATGCGGTCGTGCTGCGTATCATACACGCGGTGGAGTGCCACCGTCAATTCCACCGTGCCCAGATTAGAGGCGAGATGTCCGCCCGTCTCGGAAACGGTCTGAATCAGGAAGGATCGGATCTCCTTGCACAAAACAGGCAGCTCTTCTGTATTTAATTGTTTGATATCGTTTGAAGAATGGATCTTCTCAAGGATACTCAAGTCGCACCTCTGAAAAAAAGAATAGATAAGCGCGAGTCTCAGTTAGTTCTGACAGCGAGGGAATCCGCCAGATCATCCAGGAACGCCGTATCGTCAAAGGCCTCGGCAAGTATCGATTTTGCCTGACCGGTAAGCGTTTCGATCATGGCGGCACATTTCTTTTCGCCGAAAAGCGCCATATATGTGTTTTTCTTCTCCTGCTCATCCGAGCCGATCGGCTTTCCGAGTTCCTGTTCCGTACTGAGTACGTCCAGCATGTCGTCACGGATCTGAAAAGCCGCTCCGATCGCCGCGCCGTAAAAGGACGCCGCGTCCAGCTGCCGTTCCGTTCCGCCGGCAGCCGCAACGCCCATCCGGCAGGCAGCGGTAAGCAGCGCGCCGGTTTTTCTTGAATTGATGTCCATCAGTTCCTGTTCGCTGAGTTCTTTCCCCTCGCCCAGCATATCCAGAAACTGTCCGCCGCACATGCCGTCCAGTCCAACGGCATCGGCGAGATACGCCGCACATTTTGCCTTTCGATCAGATGCAAGCTCAGAGCGCAGGATCGTCCCGAAGGCCTCAGCCTGCAGCGCATCACCTGCAAGCGTGGCGGTGCATTCGCCGTAAACGACATGGTTCGTCGGCCTGCCGCGCCGGAGCGTGTCATTGTCCATGCAGGGCAGATCATCGTGAATCAGACTGTATGTATGCAGCATTTCGATCGCGCAGGCGACAGGAAGCGCTTTTTCGATCGAGCCGCCGCAGATCCGGCAAAACTCCAGAACCAGGATCGGTCTGATCCGTTTTCCGCCTGCAAGCAGGCTGTAGCGCATCGCCTCGGCCAATCCCGCCAAAGGCAGCGAAAGGGCGCCCTTAAAGGATTCCTCAAGAGCGGCGTCGACGATTTTTTTATATTCCGTCTGCGTCATGTCTCTTCCTCAAAGGGCAGCTCGACCGGGTCTCCGTCAGTGCCTTTTTTCAACATGACGACTTTTTGCTCCGCATTGTCCAGCAGCTGGGTGCAATATTTGATCAGAGCCGTTCCCTCTTCAAAGAAGGTCAGAGACTGTGACAGCGGCATGTTCCCTTTTTCAAGGCTTTCAACGATTTCTCCCAGCCTGGCCACAGCCTGCTCATAGCTCATATCATTCTTTTTCATTTGCGTTCTCCTCGATGATTTCATTGACCGTGCAATTTGCGCTGCCGTCCGAAACACGCAGATGCAGCGTTTCGCCGCTGCGAAGTCGTTTTACGCTTCGAACGGTCTCGCCTCTGTCGTTCAAGGCGATGGCATAACCCCGCATCAGCACGCGAAGCGGGCTCATCGCGTCAAGCGAAGCGGCAAGCTTTGCCTGCTCACGCTGTTTCAGGCCAAGCTGTGCCTCCATAGAGGCGGCCAGTTTGTCGCGCATATGATCAAGCTCGATCCTTCTGTCGTCAAGATAAGCGCCGGCATTCTGCATAACGCGGCGTGTCGAAAGATTATTGAGTTCTGTCCGCAGGTGCTTTACCCGTTTGTCCATCGCCTGGGAGGCTCGGATACCGAAGCTTTCCAGTGCCATTCTCTCCTCTGACGCGTCCGGTACCGCGATCTCGGCCGCATTGGACGGTGTCGAGGCTCTTTTGTCCGCCACATAGTCGGAAATCGTAACATCCGGCTCGTGTCCGACAGCGGAGATAACGGGGATCGTTGATTCATAGATCGCGCGGGCAACACGCTCGTCGTTAAACGCCCACAAATCTTCGATCGACCCGCCGCCCCGTCCGGTAATGATCAGGTCGGCCAGCTCATGCCTGTTTGCGTATCGAATGGCCCCGGCGATCTCGGCTGGAGCTTCCGTCCCCTGCACACGCACGGGAAGAAGCATCACCTTTGTCATCGGCCAGCGATGTGACAGGATCCGGATCATATCGTGCACGGCAGCCCCGGCAGAGGATGTGATAACAGCAATCTTTTCAGGGTACGTCGGCAGCGGCTTTTTATGGGAAGGATCGAAGAGGCCTTCTTCATCTAGCTTCTTTTTCAGCTGTTCAAAGGCGACCTGAAGATCGCCCGTTCCCTCCGGCATCAGAGCGGAGCAGTATAGCTGATAGGCACCGTCGCGCGGGTAGACGGAAATGCGGCCGAATGCCGTGACGCTCATGCCGTTTTCCGGTTTAAAGCGCAGCTTGACGGCGCTGCTTTTGAACATGACGCACTTTAAGCTGCTCTCGCTGTCCTTCAGCGTAAAATAGTGATGCCCGGAAGGGTACACCTTATAGTTTGACAGTTCCCCTCTGACCGCGATCTGCAGAAAAAGGGGCGTTGCGTCGAACAGCTCTTTGATCAGTCCGTTCAATTCGCTGACGGAATAGATCTTTTTTTCGGCCATTACTGATCTTCGGGTTCGGCCTTGCCGGCCATTTCGCCGCGCATGAACCCGCCGAGAACACCGTTGACAAACGCCACCGTTTCCGCATCGTCATAGCCCTTGTCCAGCTCGACAGCCTCGTTGATCGCGACAGCGGCGGGTATTTCATCCATATAGAGGATCTCACAAAGGGCGATGCGCAGGATGGCGCGTGCCGTGCGGGAGATCCGTTCGGCCTTCCACCCATGGGCATAGCGCTCGATCAGGTCGTCAAGTTCTTCTCCCTTATCCCTGCTCAAATGCGTGAGGGTGCGGATGTAGGCAAGCTGCTTCTCGTCCGGCTTTGCGGAAAAAAGCTCGTCCTCGCCGGCAAGC
The DNA here is from genome assembly GCA_900320595.1 of uncultured Eubacteriales bacterium. Classification (GTDB taxonomy): domain Bacteria; phylum Bacillota; class Clostridia; order Oscillospirales; family Oscillospiraceae; genus Limivicinus. The sequence continues at coordinate 35,883 of ONSW01000002.1, forward strand.
GTCAGATAATGCTCGTCCGAAAAGAAAGAGTCTATCAGCTCGTCGATATCCGCTCCGTTTGCGGCAGCGGCAAAGCAAAGCTCAACGGCGATCTCCCGCGCTGTTTTTCTGTTCATGTTGTGCTCCTTAAAGCTTTTTATTTATCAAAAGAAATACCGGCAACGTGCACGTTGACTTTTGCCTTTTCAATGCCCGTTACAGACTGTACCGTAGAGAGAAGCTTGTCCTGGACTTCCTTCGCCACGGATACGATGCTGCTGCCGTAGCTGACATTGATGATCACGTCGACGATGATCGTATCGTCCTGAAAATCGACCTTTACGCCCTTGCTTACCGTCTTGATCCCGATCAGCTCGGCGAGCTCGGCTCCGGCCGCGTTGGACAGGCCGGATACGCCCTCGATCTCCGTGACAGCACTTTTGACGAGGCTGACGATAACATCTTCGGAAATATTGATGCTGCCCTTTTCTTCCTGGCAGGTGATGTAGTTTTCCGGCATAAGGAATACCTCCTAAAGTTAGTCATGATATTCTACCATGCAACGTGAAAAAAAGAAAGAGCAATCTGACACAAAAATGAATAAATGAATGAAAAATCCTCTTGATATTCAATTCTCTTTCCGCGTAAAGAAAAAAGCCCGGTTCATTCCGGGCTGAATTGCGTCAGGCTTTGACTTCAATAATATTCAGTTGCGTCGCGTCATATTCCGTTTCTGCGCAGATGATGTCTGTGATCCGTGCGACCTCCTCTTCGGACAAACCGTCGATCGGCGCAGGGACAGCGACTGTTACGGCGCCGTTTCCGATGTACACGACACACTCGGAAAAATCTTTCGCCAACAAGAGATTTTCGATCTGCGTCTCTTGCATCGAGCATGTCGCCATAGCTGCGATCGCATTCATGGCGCTGTCAATGGTCTCCTGTGAGGCTGCATCAGCCGAGGCCGCCGACTGGAGAAGCTGCAGCGCTTCGTCCCGGGAAACCTGCCTCGTCAGCCTTGCCTCCGCGAAATACCCGGAATTGATCCTGTCCTGCACGGTGGCGTTTGCCTCAGCGATCTCGGCATCCTCAACGGCCACCATTTTACTGTCTGCTTTTCCCCAGCGGTTGTTGTATGACCAGTTCAGCAGCACTGCCGCGCAAACACACATGACCACCGCGAGAAGCGCTATGTTCCTCTTCCTGTTTTTCATATTCCTCTCCCTCCGCTACTTTGTTCCGTCCCGTTTGAGTATTGTTATCTTATCCGCGCCAAAACCTGTGTATGCCTTCACCGCCTCCGTTATTTCCATCCGGACTTTTGCATCCCGCGCCCCGTCGCATACAACGACCACACCGTTTTCAGAAATAAGGACGCATGCCTCCCCCACTCCCTCTGTCAAAGAAAGCGCGTCTCCCAGCTCGCAGCAGCTCTCTGCGCCTGTCTTCTTCGCTCCCGATGGGATCAGCATCATAAGGATTCCGAGCAGCAGGATCAAAAGCGGGAACTTGAAGCGTCCGATTTTATCAAGGATCTGTTTCATATCTCCACTCCTGTCGCGCCGCCTCGATTCCGAGCTCCGCTTCGATCCACGAAGCAAGCTTTGCCTCGGCATCCGCATTCCGTTCTGCCGTGATTAAAGCTCTTTCCGGTACCCAGACGCCTTCCTTCTTCCACGAGGCGCTGATCTCAACGCATTCGAGTTTCAGCCCGAGATCCGTGGCTTTGTCCATAATATATTCTTCGCACTCCTGTTCTATGACAAGTCTGCTGAGCCGATTACGGCTCTCCTCTGCGTTGCTTTCGATCACCGCCGCGGCATCGCGCGTCTCGGCCAGCGTAAGGGAATAACCCTCCCAGTTTGTTGTCATCACAAGGGAGAGAAACATCGTCACAAGCGAGGCTGTTGCGCACAGAGATGCAATGCTACGCTCTTTTCCCTCCGGCAGCAGTATCAAAAGAATGCCGTAAACGATCGATGCGGCGCAGATCCCGCGCAGTGTGATCGCACTCATGGGCTTACGGTTTTGATCGCCGCCATCAAAGAGATAAACAGCATGATTGTCATGCATCCGAGTACGCCGAGCATCATCCCGAGCGCCGTTGAAAGATCGCCCAGCAGCATGGCAAGACGTTTTCCTTCGATTGCCGAAGCCACGGTGGCGCAAAGGCGGAACAGCAGCATCTTCACGCCGATCGCGAGAAACGGTGACAGGCAAAGCGCGCAGATACCGACGAGAGCATAGATCCCTGCCGAGTTTTTGATGACAGACGCACTTGCCAGAACGACAGACGCCGCATCGGACAAGATCCCTCCGACGACCGGCAGGGCGTTTGAAATGACCATCTTCCCTCCTTTTACCGCGATCGCATCTGCACCGGCCGTCAATGAACCGGTAAAGCCGATATACACGCTAATCACCGTTGTGAGAACGGTCATGCCTGTGATCGTGCACCATTTAACAACGGAAACCGCTGTATTCAGGACCGGATTTGGATACATGCTCCGACTCAAACATAAGGCAAGAAAGGCATAGATCAAAGGAACGGCGAGCCGAAGGAGCAGATCCATCAGGATATTCAGGCACAGCAGAACGGCAGCATACCTGGCGCCTGACGATACGACGGCGCCGCTGACCGCAGCCGCCGTATAAACAACCGGCAGGACCGTTCCGGCATAACTGCCGAGCGTTCGGATCGTTTCGATCATCTGTCCCGCGAAGGAGTCGATCGAGCCCGTAACGGCAATTGCTGTCGCCGCGCAGGCACACAGCGAAACGACCTCCCTGATCCTTCCCTCCTGGCAAAGCGACTCTGCGATCGTGCATATGACAGCGATCATCATGATGCGAACGACATCTCTTGCTTCATCTTTCAATCGGTCTGCAGCTTGGCGTTTGGCGCGATCCACAAAGCGGCCGATCGCACCGCCGACGTCATAGCTTCCGTCTGTCACCAGCGATCCCGTGATTTCCCTTACGTCTGCAGGGAGCTCTTCTTCCGCGGCAGAAACGTCAAGCGGAAAATCCTCGGCATAGATGGGAGCGGCAAGAGCCAGGACCGCAGTCAATATAACAAGAAAGGCAGCAAAGCTTTTTTTCAAAGCATCTCTCCGATCGTATCGAGCATCATACGCAAAAGCGGCATTGCCGCAGCGATCGCGCACAGCACCCCTGTAAACTCTATGGCAGAAGCCGCTGCGCTCTGCGCCGCCTCGCGGCAGAGATCCGCGGTGACCCTTGCCGTGAAGGCCACGGCGCAGCATTTTATGACCGGCAGCAGATAACTGTCTCCTATGCCGTACAGGCTGCGCACCGTCTCTTTCAATTCGGCAACCGGTTTGAGCAGCGGAAAAGAGAGCATCAGGATTACGATCACCGTACACAGCCCGACTGCAAACGCGATCTCGGGATTGCTCCGCCGGATCATCAGCACCGCGCAAGCTGAAATCAGCACAAGCCCGGATACCTTCAATAAGACTTCCATTTTCTTATAAATGAAAAAGTTCCTTGATCAGATCGAACAATTCACTGATTTTCTGCACGACCATCATCAGCACGACAACAAGGGCCGCGATCGTCGTCATCAGGGCCTGTTCGTCCCGCCCCGACCGCTGAAGCAGAATATTCAACACGGCCACAAGGATCCCAACGGCTGCCACTTTAAAGATAAGTTCAACGTCCATGTTTCTCCTATATCAGCAGGATTACCGCCATTGCGCCGAGCGAGAGCGGGATCCCGAAAGCGATGCGCCTGAAGTTGCCTTGTCTGTTTTCCAGTTGGGTGATCCTCTCTTCGATGGCGTGATCCGCTGCGTCGAGCGCTTCACACAGCGCTGCCGGATTGCTTCTGCCGAGAGCCTGTCCCAGCGGCAGGAAGATCTCCTTCTCCTGGTCCGAAAAAAGGAATAACCGCTTCCGGACGCAATCCTCCCAGATGACAGAAAACGGCTTTTCCCCAAGCCCGGACATCTCATCTCTCAATGTGCGAAAAAAGGAGCCGGCAATTTCATTTTCATTTTCGAATGCCAGAGTCTCGAAGCAACCCTTTAACGGGGCTCCTTTCTCTCCGATCTCACAGCTTAAATATGCAAGGCTTCTTTTCAGCGCTGCGAGCAGGCTGTACTGCTTCCGCTTTTCTTTCAGCAGCATTCCGCTCGTCATCACGCTGGCTAAAAGGATCAAACAGGCTCCGCTCATCTTGATCACGCAAGACTCCTTATCTCATAATGCCGCTTTCCATCTTTCATTTGAATCAGAACCGCGTTTCGGAACACCCCTCCGTCTATGAGACGCCGATAGCCTTTCCTTCCCGTCAGGTCCTCTATGTCCTTCGCATGCGCCGTCGCGATAAGTCCCGTTCCGCATCCGTAAACCTCCTCCATGGCCTGGATGTCCTCCGGAGAGGTGATCTCGTCTGCGGCTATGATTTCCGGCGTCATCGAGCGAAGGAGCAAAAGCGCGCCCGTGAGCTTATCGAGTCCGGATATGACGTCGCTGCATCGTCCGAGATCATAAACGTTTGCGGAAAGCTCGCCGCGTTCATCGATGACGCCGATGCGTCTTCCCGAATCGGAAAGGCAGCGGATCACGTCCCGCAGAGCGGTCGTTTTTCCGCCGCCGGGCGGCGAAAGGATCAGCGTATTGGGGAAGGATGCTCCATTGAGTTTTGCCGCGATCGCCCCGCATACGCCGCGGCATTCCCGCGCAAGGCGCACGCAAAGTGAAGAATATCGCGCAAAGCCTGTCCCCCTTCTGTCCGGAGCTGTTTGTCCGCATACGCCGACGCGAAGACCCCCGGTACAGTAATACCCTTGTCTGATCGCCTGCGCAGCGCTGTACAAAGACGCGCCTGTCGCCTTTTGCAGGATCAGCAGCAGATCATCCTCCGAGACTTTTTCTATCGGCAGAAAATGCTCCTTCCCGCCATACACCAGCGATGGCGCTCTCCCGATCCGAAACCGCATCTCCTCTGGTCGAAATCCTCTGTGCCGTTCCACTGCCTGTACCATTTTTGCCGGAAGCAGCATCAGCAAATCATCAAATGCCTCCATTTCCTCACTCCCGTGGACAATATATGAACAGAGCGCGGAAATATTCTTGAAAGTTATATCCCGTTGTGCTATGATTCAAAGGACAAAAAAACGGAGGACGATCCCTATGGCGATGAAAATCATGTGGGCTGCCGCTATTTTCTTCGGCGGCTGGCTTTTCTTCTATCTTTTTGGCAGACAGCTCGTTTTTAACTTTTCCGCCGCTTATCCGACGATCAAAAAAATGCGCGAGCAGGATAAAGAGCTGATTGCGCCCGGCGCAGACAAATACACCAACATTTCTGTTCTTGTCTGTGTTGTTACAATTGTGGTCGTGGCGGCTATCGTGATCCGCTTCTGCCCGCTTTACCTGATGATCAGCTGTGCCGTCGGCGCTGTTTCCGCCCTGCTCATGTATCTGCCTCACGCAAAGGTCAGCGACCGCGGGACCTTTGATCTTTTCTGCTCGGCATATTCGCGTTTTGTGCCGGATGACGAGCTTCGTACCGCAATGTTCAACCGCAAGCCGAAAGAGATCCGCAAGCGTGTTCGCGAAATGGGTCTAGATCCTGCCTTTGTTCCGATCTTTTCGGACTGATGCACTCTTAATGATAAAAAAGTTCACGGTAGTGATACCGTGAACTTTTACTTTATGTATTTATTTGCAGAGCCTTCGGATCATCTTCAGGACGCGGCTCCCGCTGATCTCCAGCTGTCGGCGGGACAGCGTTCCGTCTTTCAGCGCTTTGATCACCGCCTTGTAATCTCCGCTGTTGCCCGGCATAAACAGATCTCCTCCCGCAGCCGCCACGTTCTGGGACTGGGCCTTTGGATAACGGCTTCCCATGTTTGGCATGTTCATGACCCAGTCGGTCATCACGATGCCCTCAAAGCCGTTTTCTGCGCGCAGGAAATCTTCTGTAAGCCCTCTCTGTTCCGAGCTGTGCACGCCGTTGATCAGATTATAGGACGTCATCAGCGCGCGAGGCTGCGATTCGCGGATGCAGAGCGCAAAGCCCTTCAGATAGATCTCTCGCAGCGTTCTTTCGCTTAAAATACTGTTGTTGAAATAGCGGTTGAGCTCCTGGTTGTTCGCTGCAAGATGCTTGATCGTCGTGCCGCATCCGGGATGCGCCTGAACGCCGTTTGTGATCGCCGCGGCCATGCGTCCGCTCAGGATCGGATCTTCGCTGAAATATTCAAAGTTTCGCCCGCAAAGGATGCTTCTGTGGATGTTCAGCGCAGGTGCAAGCCAGAGATGAACGCCGAATCGCTCCATTTCCTCTCCGACCAGGTCGCCGCAGAGCGCGGCGAAATCGAGATCCCAGCTCTGCGCGATCGCGGTTCCGATCGGGATCGCGGTGCAGTACTGATGCCGGATCTCTTTTCCCTTCGCCGTCTTTCCGCCGCCCATCACAAGCTTCGTCAGCGTTTTTGTGACAGGCCCCATCGCATCGAGGATGCTCTCGGGGAGCGTCGCGCCGCCGACTGTGCGGGCAAACTCTCCTTCCCTATAATAGTCGCGGGAAAGGCGCAGACCCGCAGGACCGTCTGCCATGATAAGCGGCTTGAATTCTTTATTGGAAAGCTTTGAGGTCGTTTCACCCGCGGCGCCTGCCACATGGCTGGCCGCGTCACCGATCACCGAAGCAATCCCGCCTTTTTCCGAAAAAGCCCCGATGAACAGATAGGCAAGCTCGCTGTCCGAAAGTACTTTGACCGCCTCGTCGACAGGCTCGTCTCTGTCATATACCGTCTCTTCCGTCACAATGCCGGAGGTATCGACACCGAAGCGCGGCAGATTCGGCGGCAGCTGCTCGCTTACCGTACGCTCATAACGCCGCTCTTTCAGATCCGTCTTTGGAATGATCGCTCTGACTTTTTTCAGAATGGCTTCCCCATCAAGGGAAAGGATCCCGATCGGCGCCGTGTCCGCACTGTTCGTACCGAGACGCAGGATATAATCGCCCGCTTCGAGGAAATAAACATGACGCTCTTCATCGAATGATGCAAGCTCTTTCAAATCAAAAGAAAGCGTAACAGCGGCGCTCTCTCCGGGAAAGATCTCCCCGGTCTTGGAAAAGGCGGCCAGATCCTGGAAGGGCTTTTTCAGTTTCCCCTCCGGAGCAGTCACATAGAGCTGAATGACCTCGCGGCCGGGACAATTCCCCGTGTTTGTCACTTCGGCATGAACGGTAACCGTTGTGCCATGCACACTAAGGGAAGATTCGCCCAGTTGAAAATCCGTATAAGAAATACCGAAGCCGAACGGAAAGAGCGGCTTTTTCCCGACCGTGTCAAAATAGCGGTAACCGACATACACGCCCTCCGGATAAGTCGTATCCTCTTTGTTGCCGAACTCGATATTCGGGCAGTAATCTTCCCACGCAGCCCATGTCGTCGTCAGCTTGCCGGAGGGGTAAGTACGCCCCAGCAGCACGTCCGCCAGCGCGCTCCCCATCTCGGTGCCGAGCTGAGAGAGCACAAGGATATTCCCCACCGACATCACCGGGCTGAGATCGACCGGACCGCCCGCATTGATAACAAGCATAAAATGATCGTACATCCGATCAAGTGTCAGAATATCCCGGATCTCGCTCTTCGTCAGAAGCACATCGCCAGCTACCGCTCTGCGGTCGTTTCCTTCGCCCGAAATGCGTGAAACGACATAGATCGCCGCATCGGCGCAGCAAACGACCGGGAGATCATATTCCGGCTCGGGCATAACAGCGCCCATCGCATACATGATCATATTCATGCCTGCTTCGTGCGCCTGCTGCTTCAGCGTCTTTTGAAACGCTTTTTTTGCTCTCGCCCGTTCACGGTCGTAGGCGTCGAGCCAGTTGCCGGTCGTGACGGTGAACCCTGCGTCGAGCAAGCCCTGCTCGATGTTGACAGAAAAGCGGGAATTGACCTCGCCCGAGCCTGTTCCGCCCTTTACGCTGTTACGCACACCGCACCCGTACGCCGCGATCGACGAGGCATAGGGCAGCGGGAACGCGCCGTTTTTTTTCAGCAGTACCATGCAGCCGCCCAGTTCTTTGCGAAGGCGTGAAAGGTGCTCTTTTTCATACGGATACAGTTCCATGACAGCAACTCCTTTATAATATTTCATAATGCAAATAAGAAATACGCCCCGATCAGCAGACCGGTAAAAGCAAAATATCCGAGCAGCGAAATGACAAGGTACCGTTTTCTGCTGAATACGGCAGCGAATTCACGAATAGCAGCGTTCGGCCAATAATAGGCGGCCACCGGCGCTCCGAAGCCCTGGCAGCGGATCCCGAGCTCGTGTGCCTGGAGTAAGCACCGGAACAAATGATAATCACTGGTGACAAGGGCGATTCGGGAGCGATCGACCCCGGGGAGCATTTCCATCGACATGAGGAGGTTCTCCTGCGTGGAATGACTGCGATCCTCCGGGATAATTCGTTTCTCCGGTATCCCCTTTTCCCGAAGATAACCGCGCATCGCCTCGGCCTCGGAAATGCTTTCGTCGTCTCCCCTTCCGCCGCTGACAACGATTCTGGCCTTCTCCGCACCATAACGGTAAAGATGAATTGCGGTATCCAGCCGGGCTGCCAGGATCCTTGAGACCTGATCGCCGTGTATCAGCGCGCAACCGTGAACAAGAATCGCATCAAAGCTGTCGGCACGCGAAAAGCAAGGGAGGATCAGCAGATACAGCAAAAATGAGAAAACCAGCAGCGCACCGTAAATCAAGCAGGCAGACCCGATCAGAAAAACGGTCAAGTCGGCATCCGGCGAGAAAACACCTTTTTGAAGCAGCGTAAATGCGAACAAAGCCACGCCCGCAAGAAGCAGGCCCAGGAAAAGCGTGCGCGCCTTGTATCCTCTTTCTGCTTCGCGTAACATCATGGCTGTGCCGCTTCCGATCAAAGAAAAAGCAACGGCCAGAAGCAGCACGAGGGCAAAAGCAAGGCAGATATATACGATTTCTTCAACAGAGGAAGAAACCGCTGTCGCCACAGCAAAAGCAGCAAATGCAGCGGCGAGCCCCAGCGCGGCGCAATTGCGAAGACGGTAGGGAGAAGATTTGACGGAAAAGAAGAAAACGATCAGGCAAGAAGCCGAAAGAACAACGAAGATCAAACAATATCGGTGCATCTTCGGCATACCTCCCAGCGTTTTCTTCATTATAGCAGAAAGATGCATGCATGAAAAGGAAAAAACGAAACGATGAATCCCTGACCATGCTCTCCGGAGAAACAACAGAGCCCTGTATTCATTCGTGAATACAGGGCTTTTGCTGGAGCTGGCAATGTGACTCGAACACACGACCTGCTGATTACGAATCAGCTGCTCTACCGACTGAGCTATGCCAGCAATCATATGAAGCGGCGCCTTTTTCGCCGCAAGCGGTATTGTAGCATAAAAGGATCGTCAAGTCAACAAAGAAAATCACCAATTACAAATTGTATAAGCGTGTTACCATTTTTGATACTATTGAAAAGAACAATATTTTTTTGTGTAAATTTTAGCTCCATTCCCGGTGAAAAGCAGACTTTTCTTCGTGAGTTTTTTCTATGGAAACCCGTAAAAGACGCTACATAATTCGAAAATATAAAATGTTTGCAAATAGTTATCAACATTTCCAACAGCTTTTTCAACATGCGAAAAAGCGTGAAATGGCAACGCTTTTACCCTTTTTTACCGAAAAATGTCGAAACCGCAAATGCATGTTGGTTACAAAAAAGAAACACCTTTTTGTTTACATAAAATCTTTTTCTCAATTTTGCTTCAGAGATAACCGGATTGGGCAAAAGATACATAATCCCCGTCCGCCACGATGATATGATCCTTCAGATGAATGTCCATCAGACCGAGCGCATGCTTCAGTTCATGGGTAAAGGCGCGGTCTTCCGTTGACGGCAGAGCAAACCCCGCAGGATGGTTGTGCGCCAGTACGACGCTTGTACAATGGCAGCGCATCGCAATATCGACGATCTTTCGGATACTGACGTTGACGGTGGAAAGTGTGCCGGACGCGACCTCCCCGCAGTTGATGATCGCACCGCGGCCGTTCAGGCACATCAGATAAACCTTTTCCGTTGTCTCGTAGCGAAGCATCGGAACCAGGTATTTCCCCGCGTCCGAGGAGGAGAAGATATAATTTGTCTCTTTATTCGGCGAGGTGATATAGCGCTGCAGCGCTTCCCGGATCGTTTCGAGAAACAGCGCGGCGTTATCTCCGATTCCGGGAACCGTGATGAGATCGCCCGCGGGCGCGTCAAGTACGCCGCGGATCGATCCGTATCGATCCAGCAGCGCATGAGCCAGTTCGTTGGTATCCCGGCGAGGGATCGCATAATACAGCAGCATCTCCAGGAACTGAATATCATTCATCCCCAGACCGCCGTGCTCGGAGAATTGCTTTTTCAATCGATTCCGGTGGCCTTCATGTACCGAGCTCATCTTCCGCTCTCCTTTAATAAACGGTCTGTCTTTATTCTCCGTAAGAGGCATCCAGATCCATTGTCGCAAAGGCGTTCAAATCGCTTTGTGCACGTGTTCCCGCCAGAAACTCGTAATACCCCTGCGCGCCGATCATGGCGCCGTTATCGCCGCACAGCCGCAGCGGTGGGACAAAAAGCGTGAGGCCGTTCTCCTCGGCCGCCGCTTTAAAGTCGGCGCGGATCCTCGAATTTGCGGCCACGCCGCCTGCCACGACGAGCTTATCTCTTCCCTTTTCCCTAGCCGCGGCGATCGTGCGCGGTACAAGGCTGTCGCTGACTGCCTTGGTAAAAGAAGCCGCAAGAGATGCCCGGTCGAGCTCTTCGCCCTTTTGTTCGGCATTGTGTACCAGATTGATCACCGCCGTCTTCAAGCCCGAAAAGCTCATGTCATAGGGATGATCCGCCACATGCCCGATCGGGAAAACATATTTGCTGTCGTCTCCGCCTTTCGACAGATCGTCGATCGGCTTTCCGCCGGGATAAGGCAGCCCCAGCACGCGCGCCGTTTTATCAAAGCATTCGCCCGCCGCGTCGTCTCTCGTTTGGCCGAGGATCTCCATCTCCGTGTAATCCTTCACATCGACCAGCAGCGTATTGCCGCCCGAGATCGCAAGGCAGAGAAAAGGCGGTTCCAGTTCCGGATAAGCAAGATAATTCGCCGCGATATGTCCGCGGATATGATGGACCGGGATAAGCGGCACGTTCAGTGCAAGCGACACCGCCTTTGCAAAATTAACGCCGACAAGCACGGCGCCGATCAGTCCCGGCGCATAAGAAACGGCCACAGCGTCGATCTCGTCCTTCCCAATGCCCGCCGCCTCGATCGCCCTCTGGGCCAACAGAGAAATGGATTCCACATGACAGCGTGAGGCGATCTCCGGCACGACGCCGCCATAAACGGCATGCAGGTCGGCCTGGGAAAAAATCTGATCGGTCAGGATCTTTCGTCCATCCTCCACAACGGCGACGGCCGTTTCATCACAGGTGGACTCGAATGCAAGAATCTTCATCTTTCTTTTTCTTCCTTGTTGAAAAATAGCGTCATTAAGATCGCGTCCTCTCGCGGACGTTCATAATAGTTCCTTCTTCTTCCCACGGGAGCAAATCCCGCCTGTGAATACAGGGCGATCGCGCCGTCATTATGCGCTCTCACCTCAAGCGTGACGAACATGAGCTGCCGACCTTCCGCCCGGCGCAGCATTTCTGCCACCAGCGCCCGTCCGATCCCCTGCCGTCTGAATCGCGGAGAAACTGCAACGTTGGAGATATAGCCCTCGTCGAGCACGCACATCATCCCGACATAGCCGACGACATCGCCGTCAAGCTCCGCCGTCAGGAACTCATGTCTTTCATCCGGCAGTTCGCTCTGCAGCTGCTCGCGCGTCCAGGGGAGAGAGAAGCATTCCTTTTCGAGCTCCTCCAACGCGTCAAGATCGGTTGGGACTGCATCACGGATCAGCGCTTCCATCAGTGTGCCTCCGCCCAGTTTGTTCCGCTTTTGGCCTCGCAGGTCAGCGGAACGGACAGCTGGACTGCGCCTTCCATCTCTTCCTGCAGAATTCTCTTTACCTTTTCGGTCTCCTCCTCGGGGCACTCGGCGATAAGCTCGTCATGCACCTGCAGGATCAGCCGTGCCTTCAAGCCCTCCTCTCGCAGCCGCTTTGCGACGTTGACCATTGCGAGCTTGATAATATCCGCAGCGGTTCCCTGGATCGGCATGTTCAGCGCGACCCGCTCGCCGAACGCGCGCGTGTTGAAATTGCTGCTCTTCAGTTCGGGCAGATCGCGGCGGCGACCATAGAGCGTCGTCACATACCCGTCCTCTTTCGCCTGTTCGACGACCTTCTTCATATAATCACGCACGCCGTGATATTTCTCAAGATAGGCATCCATATATTCCTTCGCCTCATAGGGGCGAACATGGATGTCCTGTGCCAGTGAAAATGCCGAGATCCCGTATACGATGCCGAAATTGACGGCTTTTGCCCGGCTTCGCAGTGTAGGCGTAACCTCTTCAAGGGGAAGGTTAAATACCTTCGACGCAGTTACGGCGTGAAAGTCCTCCCCGCTCAGGAATGCTTCCTGCATCGCGGTATCGCCGGAAATATGCGCAAGCAGTCTCAGTTCGATCTGGCTGTAATCGGCGTCGATAAGACTGTTGCCGGGCGCGGCGACGAACATCCGCCGGATCTGTGCGCCAAGCGATTTCCGGATCGGGATGTTCTGCAGATTCGGCTCGGTGGAAGATAGCCGTCCGGTAGCCGTTACAGTCATCTGGAAATTTGTATGGATCCTGCCGTCCGGAGCAATGACCTTCAAAAGCCCTTCGGCATACGTGGACTTCAGCTTGGTCAGCATCCGGTATTCCAGAATTTCGCCGATAATATCGTGCTTTCCGATAAGCTTTTCCAGCACGTCAGCATTCGTACTCCACCCGGTCTTTGTTTTCTTGCCCGACGGGAGCATCAGCTCGTCGAACAAGACCTCGCCTAGCTGCTTGGGCGAATTAATATTGAACTCGTGTCCGGCTTGGCTCCAGATGCTGTGCTGAAGCGAATCGATTTGGGAATTGAGGCTTTCACCGAATTCGTAAAGCGCCTTGCGGTCGACCAAAAATCCCGTCTGCTCCATCTCAGCCAGGACGCGGCAGAGCGGAAGCTCGGCCTTTTCATAGAGCTCCGTCATGCCGAGCTCTTCGAGTTTTTTCTTCAACGGCTCGCAAAGCAGCCAGACCGCTTCCGCGCCGTCGCATTCAAAGCCGAGGTAGCGTGCACTGAGTCGGGCGAGAGAATAATCGCCGTCCGTGGCGTCGATCAGATAGCCGGCAAGCGCCGTGTCAAAGACGAAGCTGTCAGCCTCCAGTCCTTCGCCGAGCATCAGGCGCATGCAATCCTTGACATGATGGCCGCGGAGCTTTTTCTTTGCAAGAGCTCGCAGCAGTGCATTGTATGCCTCGCCGCAAGCAGTCCAGGATGCTGTGTAAACGGTCTCCCCATCACAGATTTCGACGCGTTCCAGTCCATCCATCGGGACAAAGGACGTCTCTTCACACGCACCAAGCTCCGCGATCAGTTTCTCCGTCTCCTCCGCAGAGGACAGTTCTATTCTGGCAAGCGAGCGGTGGGGCGTTTCCGCTGCCGCCGGTGTCTCGCCCGGTTCGACATGCCATTTTTCGATAAACTTGTTAAAGCCAAGCCTCTTGAACAACGGAAAGAGCTCCGCTTGATAATCTTCGTGCCAGATGTTGTCCGCCGGCGCAAAATCAAACGGTACCTCGCGGAAGATCGTGGCAAGCCAGAAGGAATTGCGGGCGCTCGCCTCCCCTTCGGCCAGCTTTTTGCGCACGCCGTCCTTGATCTCCAGGGACGCAAGGTCTGCGTATATTTGATTGACTGTTCCATACCGCCGCACGAGATCCATTGCGGTCTTCTCTCCGATCCCCGGAACGCCGGGGATGTTGTCGGAGCTGTCGCCCATCAGCGCCTTCAGGTCTACCATTTTTTCGGGCGTGAAGCCGTACTCTTCCTCGAACCGCTGCGGCGTATAGAAAATGGTGTCTGTCTGTCCGCGCGCCGTGCGCACATTGCAGACCGTTGTCATATCGGAAATAAGCTGCAACGAATCCTTATCGCCCGTGACGACCGTACAGCGCCAGCCGTTCTTCTCGCAGATCGCCGCAGCTGTTCCCATGATGTCGTCCGCTTCATAGCCGGAAACCTCATAGCGGCGTATTCCCATCGCGTCAAGGACTTCCTTCAGCACCGGCATCTGTGCCGCCAGGTCCTCCGGCATCGGCTTTCGCTGTGCCTTATACCCGGCATAAGCGCGATGACGAAACGTCGGGTCTTTCAGATCGAAGGCAACACAGAGCGCATCCGGCTTCACCTCGTCAAGGATCCGGCGCAGGATCGCGAGAAAACCGTATACCGCGTTTGTCGGCGTCCCGTCAGGCGCGGACAGCGGACGAACGCCGTAAAAGGCACGGTTGACGATGCTGTTTCCGTCCAGGATCATTAAGTTCATATTGTTCCTCACTTTTCCCCGCGCAGACGGATGATCTCGTCACGCAACTGTGCGGCGATCTCGTATTCGAGCATCTTCGCCGCCTTGCGCATCTTGTTCTCGAGATCCTCGATCAGCTCGCGGCGTTCGCGCTCGGTCATCTTCACGCCGCCCTTCTTTGCGCTTGCTCCGGAAGAGGCAGACGACGAGATCTCAAGCAGTTCTCGCACATCCTTGGTGATCGTCTTCGGCGTGATGCCGTGTGCGGCGTTATATGCCATCTGTTTTTTCCGTCTGCGCTCGGTCTCGTCGATACAGGCGCGCATGGCGGGCGTGACGCTGTCGGCATACATGATAACAAAGCTCTCCGCATTTCTCGCAGCACGGCCGACCGTTTGGATCAAGCTGGTCTCGCTGCGCAGGAAGCCTTCTTTATCCGCGTCCAGAATCGCTACAAGCCCGACCTCGGGGATGTCCAGCCCTTCCCGCAGCAGATTGATGCCGACCAGCACGTCGAACTCGCCCATTCGCAGATCGCGGATGATCTCCATGCGCTCGATCGTGCCGATGTCACTGTGCATATAGCGGCAGCGGATCGACGAGTTGAGCAGATAGGCCGAAAGCTCCTCGGCCATCTTTTTGGTCAGCGTGGTGACCAGCACGCGCTGATGCTTTTCGATCTTTGCGTTGATTTCTCCGATGAGATCATCGATCTGTCCCTCAACGGGGCGGACAAAGATCTCCGGATCAAGCAGTCCCGTCGGACGGATGACCTGCTCGGCGATCTGTCCGGCGCGCTCGCGCTCATACTCGGCAGGGGTGGCGGACACGTAGATCACCTGATTGATCTTCTGGTTGAATTCATCGAATTTCAGCGGACGGTTATCAAACGCCGAGGGAAGCCGGAATCCGTAATCGACCAGGCTCTCCTTGCGGGCGTGATCGCCGTTATACATGGCGCGCACCTGCGGGACAGTGACGTGGCTCTCGTCGATAAAGAGCAGAAAATCCTTCGGGAAATAGTCCATCAGCGTCATCGGCGCGCTGCCAGGCGCACGGTTGGAGATCACCCGGGAATAGTTTTCGATCCCGCTGCAGTAACCGAGCTCCTGGATCATTTCGATATCGTAATCTGTGCGCTGGCGGATGCGCTGCGCTTCGATCAGCTTGTTATTATCCTTGAAATACTGTTCGCGTTCATCGCACTCGATGCGGATCTTTTCGATTGCGGCGTCGAGCTTATCCCGCGTCGTGACGTAATGGCTGGCGGGATAGATCGCCGCGTGGCTGAGATAGCGGACGGGAACGCCCGTGACCACATTGATCTCGCTGATGCGGTCGATCTCATCGCCGAAGAATTCAACGCGGATCGCGCGGTCATGAGCATAGGCCGGGAAGATCTCCACCGTATCGCCGCGGACGCGGAACATGTTGCGCTCAAAGGCAATGTCGTTGCGCTCATAGCGGATCTCGACCAGACGGCGCATCAGATCTCCGATGTCCCAGTTTTGCCCCGGGCGCAGCGATACGGTCATGCTGGCGAAATCGTCCGGCTCGCCGAGGCCGTAGATGCAGCTGACCGAGGAGACCACGATCACATCGCGCCGCTCGAGCAGCGAGCAGGTCGCGCTGATGCGAAGACGGTCGATCTCCTCGTTGGTAGACGCGTCCTTTTCGATATACGTATCTGTATGCGGGATATACGCCTCCGGCTGGTAATAATCGTAATAGCTGACGAAGTATTCGACAGCGTTTTCGGGGAAAAACTCCTTGAATTCACTGCAAAGCTGCGCGGCAAGCGTTTTATTGTGCGCCAGCACGAGCGTCGGTCGATTGACGCGCGCGATCACATTGGCCATCGTGAAAGTTTTGCCCGATCCGGTGACGCCAAGCAGCACCTGCTCGTCCAGACCGTTTTCCAACCCCGCGACAAGCTGTTCGATCGCCTCGGGCTGATCGCCCGTGGGCTGATAGGGCGATACCAGTTTAAACGTATCCATAGCTTCTCCCTGATCATACTTTAATAGATTTATTATATCACTCTGTTTCTTTATTCTCAACCGCCCCGGTCGTATATTTTTCGGATTTGGACAGACCCTTCATCAAACGGCTGTAGACATGCTGCGGCATCGTGTGCTAAAATAGAAGAAATAAAAGAAAGGATCTCCACATCATGACAGAAACCGCTTCGGCGCTTTGGATCAACAGTACCTTCGCCGGATTTGACATCGCCGTCACAACAGCCATTCATCGTCTTTACGAGGTCGGCGGGGGCTTTTTCACGCCGTTTTTTGAATTTGTCTCTTTGCTTGGCAAGGGCGGAATCTTTCTGATCCTGCTCTCGCTGCTGCTGACATTTCACAAGCCTACACGCCGCTTCGGCACGGCCATGATGATCGGTCTTGCGCTCGGAACGCTGATGACCAACTGCATCCTCAAGGTGCTGATCGCACGTGCGCGCCCCTATGCCGATCAAAGCAGCATCTATTATCAGTTCTGGCAGCTTGTCGGCATGCACACCGAAAGCGACAAGAGCTTCCCGTCCGGGCATACTACGGCGGCCTTTGACGCCTGTGTGCCGGTTTTCCTGCTTGGGAAGAAGCGGGTGAGCTGGACGGCGCTGCTATTCGGCATTGCCATGGGGATCGCGCGGATCTACCTGTGCGTCCATTTCCCCTCCGACGTTGTGGCGGGAATGCTTGTGGGAACCCTGGCAGGCTGTACCGCGGTGATTATTTCCTCCCGCATCCCGTCAAAATGGTATGAAGCAGAGTTTATCAAAAGGAAAGCAGGTGCTCACGAATGTTCGGATTCGGGAAAATAAGGCTGCGCGGCGTCGACCGTAAAGTCATCCGCGATGACGCACATGCCGAAGATTACAAGCTGGCCCCGGCGATCGGGCGCGTTCGTTTCGGCAAGCTCTGCTTTTACTATCGCGATCTCGGTGTGAAATACTATGTCCCGTATGACTATATCGAACGTGCTTTTATCCGCATCAGCGAAACACAGCCGGATGACAGTCCCCCGATTTATTACTATCGTCTGATCCTGATGCATGGGGAAAAGGAATTTGCAAACCTGATCTTCAACAAGGAGAAGGATGCAGACGACGCGCTGGCCAGACTCAGCGAGCTCGCGCCGGATATGGCAGTCGGCTATGTCGAGCCCGCTGGCGGCAAAAAGCCGAGTTTTCGATAACAAAAAAGACGTCTTTCTTTGCAAGCGCAGAGAAAGACGTCTTTTTTTAGGTTCTGAGGGTCTCTGCCAGCTTTTCGTCCGGGGCGACAAAAACTGTGGAATAATCGGTATACAGCACCGCGCCGGGCAAAGAACCTGCCGGTTTTTTTACGAATCGGATTTGTGTTATGTCAACCGGAACCTTGCCGGCCTCTCTCCCCTGTGAGTAATACGCGGCAAGCGAGGCGGCCTCTTCGATGCTCCGCAGCGGCGGCTCGATCCCGTCGGTTCGCAATACGACGTGGCTTCCGTGCAGCTTTTGCACATGCAGCCATAGATCCGTTCGGCGGGCAAGCTTAAAGCTAAGCTCATCGTTTTGCACATTGCTTCTCCCGACAAGGATCTCCAGTCCGTCTGATGAGATAAAACGCATCGGAGCCTGGGGTTTGGCGCGATCGGCCTTAGCGTTTTTGCTTTTTTTCAGATATCCGGTCTCCTTCAGTTCCCGGCGAATATCGGCAAGATCCCGTTCACTTTCGGCGCGCTCGATCTCATCGAGCACAGCCGCAAGATAATCGCATTGCCTCTCCCCTTCGCTGATCAGCACCGTCAGATGCTCTTTTGCGGCTTTTTTTCGCGTAAATTCCTTATACAGAGCGGATGCATTCTGCTGCGGTGTTTTCAGCGGATCGAGCGGTACATGGATCTGAGGATAGGTTTCCTCAAAATAATTCTCGCAGATGAGCTCAGACTGGCCTTTTTTTATGCGGTACATGTTTGCCGTGATCAGCTCGGCCTGTCGGCGGATCTCCTCACGGTTCTCTGTCTGTGCCAATTCCTCTTTTTGCACGGCAAGCTTTCTGACTGTACGCTCATACGCCGTCTTGACCGCTTTCATCAGTTCACGGCTGCGCCGCCTTCTGCTCTCCGCACGGTCGCGGCGCGCATAAAAGCTGTCGAGCAGTTCGGAAAAGCTGTCAAAGCGCTCGTTCCTCCCGGCCGCGCCGTATTGATTGATCGAAAGGAAAGAAAAATCTTTCGCCGCATCGTCCAGAGTGACAAGCGTCGGTGCATATTCGCCCGCAGCCACCGTCTCACGTAAAGACAGCGCGTTTTCCTCAAGCAAGTCTATTCTGTTATGGCTTCTGTAAGCGAGCTCGCGGCACACGAGCGGAGAGAGACCGGAAAAAGTATGCAATAACACTTTATCGAGTTCCCCGCCGTCATCCATTCCGCAAATCGCTTTTTGCAGTTCTTCCTCGCTACAAGCGAGAAAATGGATCTTTTCCTGCTTGGGCGGGAGCCGATAAATCATCCCGGGAAGCACGCCTCTGCCTTCGCCGCCGTATTCCATCCGGCGAAGGCAGTCGATAATGCGGCCGTCCGCGCCGACAAGGATCACGTTGGCGCTTCGCCCGATCATTTCGACGGCAAGGGTTTTCTCACTCTCATCTCCCATTTCGTCGCGTGTGTCGAGATGGATAAGCAGCATGCGCTCCCAATCCGGCTGTTCGATCTGCCGGATGCGGGCGCCGATCAGATGCTTTCTCAGCAGCATACAGAACATCGGCGGCTCTGCCGGATTTTCAAAGCTCTCGGCAGTGAAATGGACGCGCGCACCGGATGCAGATGCGCTGATCAAAAGGCGTCTGTTCCCTTCGCGCGTACGAAGGGCAAGAAGGATCTTATCTTTTTCTGGCTGCTGAACGCGGTCGATCCGCGCGCCCTCAGCGGTTTTCAGTTCTTCGCTGAGCGCATGCAGCGTGATGGCGTCAAGCGGCATTTATCTGCTCTCCTTTTTCTCATAGCCGGAACAGATTTCACGAAACAGCTCGTTCAACCGCTCGGTCTTTCCCTGCAGATACAGCCAGCCGAAGAGCGCCTCCAGCCCTGTTGCGGCATGATACTCTCCGACATGCGCGGCATGAGGGACTGAATTGACATGCGTATTCCGTCCGCGGCGGTAGATCGTGCTTTCCTCCTCAGTCAGAAGGGGCAGTATCCTTTCAGCCGCCGCAGCCTGCGCCGGGGCGTTGACGCGCCTGGTGGCAAGATGATGAAGCTCTCCCACCGCAGTATGTCCGTCCTCACAAAGACTCGCGCGTGTCATGAGCTCATACACGCCGTCTCCGATATGCGCAAGGCCGAGCATACTGATCTTATTGACGTCTGCAAGCGTCATATTGGGTTTGAAATAGTCCATTTTACTCTCTTTTACTACGAAAAAAGGGCGCTGAAAGACGCCCTTTTCCGTTATATTTCTTCGTTGTCTTCGTTCATATCTGCCGCGAGCGCAAGGTCGCTTTCAGACGCTAGTCCAAGCTGGAGCTGGATCTCGCGCCAGCCTTCTCGGTCGATCAGTACACTGCGCGGCTTTGCGCCTTCGTAGGGGCCGACGATCCCCAGTTCCTCCATCTGGTCAACGATACGGGCCGCGCGGGAATACCCCAGCTTGACACGGCGCTGGAGCATGGAAACCGAGCACTGCTTGGTCTCCAGGATCGCCTCGACCGCCTGGGGCAGCATTTCATCGTAATCTCCGGCAGCGGAGGACGATTCGGCGTCTTTGTCTTTATCCTTGCCGGCGTCTTTGCTCTGCTCGGCTCTCGACATGTATTCGCCGATCTCCTGGTTGTTCTCCGGCTTGGCTGTCGGGTTGTTTTCCTTGATGAAATCGATCACGCGCTCACGCTCTTCATCGGAAACAAATGCGCCCTGAACGCGCGTGGGTTTTCCGGCGCCGAGCGGCGAATAGAGCATATCGCCCATACCGATCAGCTTTTCGGCGCCGCTCTGGTCCATGATAATGCGGCTTTCCATCGCGGACGAGACCGCAAAGGCGATACGTGACGGGATGTTTGCCTTCATAAGGCCGGTGATGACGTCAGCGGACGGACGCTGCGTCGCAACGACGAGATGCATGCCGGCGGCGCGTCCCATCTGGGCAACGCGGCAAATGCTCTCTTCCACTTCCTTGGCGGCGATCATCATGAGGTCGGCCAGCTCGTCGATCACGACCACGACCTGAGGCAGCTTCGGCTCGCCCGTCAGCTCGCAGTGCTTGTTATAGCCCTCGATCTCGCGCACGCCTACCTCAGAGAAGAGACGGTAGCGTTTGAGCATCTCAACGACCGCCCACTGCAACGCACCGGCAGCCTTTTTCGGCTCGGTCACGACGGGTGTGAGCATATGCGGAATGCCGCTGTAAATACCAAGCTCGACCATCTTCGGGTCGATCATGATGAACTTTACCTCATCCGGTCTCGCTTTATAAAGAAGGCTCAGGATCAGCGAGTTCATGCAAACCGATTTGCCGGAGCCTGTGGTACCGGCGATCAGCATATGCGGGAGCTTGGCAATGTTGCCGACGATGCAGTCGCCGCCGATATCCTTGCCGACGGCGAAGGACAGACGCGATTTGGCCGTCTGGAAGCGCTGAGATTCCAGAATCGAGCGCAGATAAACCGTGCTGACGATCTTGTTCGGCACTTCAATACCGACGGTAGAGATCTTTTCGGGGATCGGCGCGATACGGACATTGATCACGCCCAGCGCAAGAGCCAGGTCTCCCGCAAGGTTGGTCACGCGAGCCAGCTTTACGCCCTGCTCCAGTTCAAAATCATAGCGTGTGACGGTAGGGCCGCGAATGACGCCCACGACAGAGGCGTTGATGCCAAAGCTGCGGATCGCGTTTTCGAGACGGTCACGGTTGATCGAGATCTCATCTCTGGCGTCGCCGGACGCGCTCGTTCCGGAATTAAGCAGATCGAGCGGCGGAAAGACGTATTCATCAGCGGCATCGCTGTCGGCCCTGATTGTCTGGGCAAAGAGTTCGGTCTCCTGCTCAACTTCCGCTTTCTTGATCTTCTCAGGCTTCGGCGGGTCGGAGATCTCGGCTGTGACCGGTACGTTGGGACTGACCTTTGCCGCGGACGCCGTCTTGCGGGAAGAGCCGTATTCTTTCCATCCGTCGCCGATATCTCTGCCGGAAAGCGGCTGGACAACAGGTGCCTCATCCGTATCGCGAACTTCTGTCTTGACCTCGGAGACGGCCTTACGGCGCACCTTGGCGCGGCTTGTCCCCTTTGCCGCGAACGACTGGTCGGGGTAATCCTCAAGCTGACCGACGGTCAGCGGCTCCTCATCTTCGCCGATGGGAATATCCGCGCTGTATGTACGGCGTTTTGGCATCGGCGATGTCGCGACAGCCGGATTGTTAACCCGCTGGGCCCGCGAAGCGCGCTGATCGCGCACAATCTTTTCCAGCAGCGCGGGTTCCTGGTTTTCATAGTCCGCCGGGTCGTAAGGAACATTTGCGCGTTCCTTGACCTTGTCATAGGCGTCGGACACATTGAAGTTTACCGCCTTGACCAGGAAAAAAACAAACAGGATCAAAAAGATCACAAAAGGAAGCGCCTGATGCAGCCAAAGCTGCAGCAGCTGTGCGGGAAGACCGCCGACCACCCCGCCGCTCGTTCCTTCCGTTCCCTGCTCCCACAGGTCAAGCATCATCTCTGCAAAATCAAGATGACCGGAGGGCTGATACTGAAACAGGTTGATCATATTCGCAAGCAAAACCGGGAGGATCAGCGCGGAAAAGACGCGGAACTTGACCGGCATTCCCCGATGGAACAGCAGGATGAAGCCTGCAAGCACCAGACAGGCGGGCGAAAGCAGGTAGCCCCATTTTCCGATCATGCCCTTAAAAGCAAGCGTTACATAGCTGAAAAAACCGCCCTTGTCAAAAAAGCTCACGATCACTACAGCCGCGACGAAGATCAGAAAAATGCCGCCGATCTCGCGGCGCAGCGGTGGCGCAGTCTGCTGCTTTTTCTCGGGAGTTTTCGTATTGTTTTTTTTGCTTTTGGACGCGGTGCTTTTTGTTTTCGCGCCCTTTTTGCTGTTAGCCATTTGATGATCCTTTCGTGTTGAAAAGCCGTTTGCAGCGGCGGAGAAATCAGAAAATCACGGTAAGAATGATGCTGAGCACGCCGACGACCCAGCAGTAATAGGCAAAGCCGCCGAATTTCCCTTTGGATGCGATCCGCTTGAGAAGACTGATTGAAGCGATACCCGACAGGATTGCCACTACCGTCCCCACAAGATAAGCCGGAAGACAGGACCAGTCGATCCCGTTCTTGATTGCCTTGGCAAAGGCAAGGATGTTGGCCCCGAGCACTGCGGGTAGGGATAACAGGAAGGAATACTTAACGGCAAAATCGCGTCTCAGGCCGGTTGCGAGTCCGGCGGTGATCGTGGTTCCCGAGCGGGAGAGGCCGGGGATCGTTGCGACAGCCTGGCACAGGCCGATGATGATCGCATCGAGCATGCCCATGTTCTTCTCGGTTTTTTTCCCCTGCTGCATTTTGTCCGCTATGTACAGGATACAGCCCGTGAGAACAAGCATGATCCCGATAAAAACGCTCTTGTAGTATAAGCCCTCCATCATGTCGTTTATCGGCAGAATCAGGAACAGCGGCAGCGTACCGAGCACGATCATCAAAAACAGTCGCGCCGCAGGATAGTGCTGTCTATGTTCGTTCGCAAGAGGGCCGACATGCAAAAAACCGAGAACTTCATAAAACATGTCTACGATGTCCTGCCAATAGACCACACAGACTGAAAACAGCGTGCCGAGGTGCAGCAGCACATCAAAAAACATGTGGCCGTCTTCTGTAGTTGTCATACTGAAAAGGTTGTTGAGGATGGAGAGATGCCCGGACGAGGAAATGGGCAAAAACTCGGCAATACCCTGGATCAGTCCGAGTATCATGGCATTGAGAAGTGACATCCTGAAAACCCCCAAGATCAATCTAACTTTATTATTTTAACACAATATTCTGCATAAAACAAGGGCTTTTGATACATTACGTAAACCGGCAAACTCTCATTCCGCTTCGATTTCACGGTGAAGATACGCAAGCGCATCTGAAAGCGTCCCGAGCGAGTCGATCAGCCCCTTTTCAACCGCCTCTTCCCCATTGATTACGCTTCCGACATCGTTTGCAAGCTCGTCCGTGTTTTCCATCAGGCGCAGATACTCCTCACGCGTGCACCGGGAATGCGCTGTGACGAAGCGAACGATCCTGTCCTGGATGCGTGAAAAATAATGATACGTCTGCGGCACACCGATCACGACGCCGTTGAGCCGCACGGGATGGATCGTCATGGCGGCAGACGGTGCAATGAAGCTGCGTCTCGCCGCCACGGCGAGCGGAACGCCGATCGAATGTCCACCGCCGAGTACAAGCGAGCAGTTCGGTTTTTTCATGCCGGCGATCAACTCCGCGATCGCAAGGCCGGCTTCCACGTCTCCGCCCATGGTATTAAGCAGGATCAGCAACCCCGCAATCTCCTCCGATTCCTCGATCGCAGCCAAAAGCGGCAGCACATGTTCGTACTTTGTTGTTTTCAGGTCTTCTCCAAGCGTCTGATGCCCTTCGATCTGGCCGATAATGGTGAGACAGTGAATACTGCCGGCTCTTAAAGATCCATACTCTTTGAGTTCATCCGATTTGTTTTGTTCTTCCATGTTTTCTCGCCTCCAGCTTCTAGCATGTCCGTTGAGGCGCAAAAAAACCGGTCTGCAAATGCAGACCGGTTTTTGAAAACAAAGGAAAGGTTATTGCGCTTTACCGAACCAGCGGATGACCTGGCGCGGGCAAACGTCGACGCAGTGGCCGCAGCCTACACACCTGTCGCTGTCTACAACAGCAAGGTTGTCGATGACCTTGATCGCGTCGGCCGGGCACTCACGCTGGCACTTCATGCAGCCGATGCAGCCGTAATCGCACATCTTCATGACCTTGCCGCCCTTGTCCTTGTTCGAGCAGCCGGGCTCGACACGCTGGCTTTCGGGCAGGAGCTTGATGATGCTCTTCGGGCAGGCGTCAGCGCAGGCGCCGCAGCCGACACACTTGGAGCGATTGACCTGAGCGATGCCGTCGACGATGTGCATGGCGTCGAACTTGCACGCTCTCGTGCAGTTGCCAAGCCCGATGCAGGCAAAGGTACAGGTCTTGTTGCTCTTTCCGCCGAACAGCATCGCGGCACGGCAGTCCTGAGGGCCGGTATAGTTGAAGCGCTTTTCGGCATGGCCTTCACAGCCTGAGCATGGGACGAACGCGACCTTGCGCTCCTCCGCACCGGCGGAGACGCCCATGATCTCGGCGACCTTGGCAGCAGTTTCGGCGCCGCCCGCAACACACTTGTTGGTCGGAGCCTGGCCAGCCGCGACAGCAGCTGCATAGCCGTCACAGCCGGGATAACCGCAGCCGCCGCAGTTCGCGCCAGCGAGACATTCGCGGACAGCCGCCTGCTTGGGGTCGACCTCAACGTGGAACACCTTGGAGGCAATGGCGAGCAGCGCGCCGAGAATAGCGCCCATCACGCCGAGAACGATAACAGAAAGAAGAATGGTATTCATGATCGTTCCTCCTTCTCTCAGAAGATCTGCATGCCGCTGAAGCCCATGAACGCAAGCGCGACCAGAGCGGCGGATACAAGACAGATCGGGAAGCCTTCAAAGCATTCGGGATAATCGGCAAACTGAACGCGCTCACGCACCGAGGCGAAGAGAACGATCGCCAGCAGGAAGCCGATGCCGCCGGTGATGCCGTAGACGACAGACTCGATGAAGTTGTAGTGATTCTGGACGTTCAGCAGCACCACGCCGAGCACCGCACAGTTGGTGGTGATCAGCGGCAGATAAATTCCGAGCGCGCTGTAAAGCGCGGGGACGGATTTTTTCAGGAACATTTCGACCAACTGGACAAGCGCTGCGATGATCAGAATGAACGCCAGCGTCTCGAGAAAAGCCAGACCGAGCGGCACGAGGATATAGGTGTCGATCAGCCAGCAGATCGCCGATGCCATGCCCATGACAAAGATAACGGCGACGCCCATGCCGAACGCGGTGTCGGTCTTGTTCGAGCAGCCCAGGAACGGGCAGCAGCCGAGGAACTGGGAGAAGATAAAGTTATTGATCAAGATCGCGCCGAGCGAGATGGAAATGATGTTGAACAGCATTATTCTTCAACCTCCTTTTCCTCTTCGGCCGCCTTGGCGGCAAGCTCTTTCTTTTTAGAAGACTTTTTCAGCGCATACTGCATGACGGCGATCAGCACGCCGAGCGTCAGGAAGCCGCCGAAGGGCATCGTCAGGATCGTCGCGCCGTATTCGCCCGAAAAGATCTTGATGCCGGCGCCGGAGCCGTCAAGCGTCAGACGGAAGCCGTTCGCGACGTCGATCAGACCGCCGCCGAAGGTGCCCTTGCCGAGAAACTCGCGCACGATGGACATGACAAGCAGCACGCAGGTGTAGCCAAGTCCCTGGAAGATACCGTCGAAGAACGAAGCGCCGACCGTGTTCTTCTGACAGAAGGCCTCAGCGCGGCCGATGATGATGCAGTTGACGACGATCAGCGGAATGAACACGCCGAGCGCCGAGGAAAGTGCGGGAATAAAGGCCTGAAGCAGCAAATCGACGATCGTGACGAAGCCCGCAATGACCACGACGAAGATCGCAAGACGGATCTCCTCGGGGATGATCTTGCGGATCATCGAAACGACGACGTTGCAGCAGGTCAGGATGATCAGGACGGAGAGGCCCATGCCCAGGCCGTTGAACAGCGAGGTCGTAATCGCCATTGTGGCACACATGCCGATCTGCTGGACAAGGACGGGGTTGTTGGTGATAAGGCCTTCCTTAAACTGTTTTTTGATGTTCATATCATGCCCTCCTTAACCCAAAGCCTTGACAGCCTCGATCGCGGTGGCAACGGCGCCGGTGACCGCTTTGGAGGTAATCGTCGCGCCGGTGATGGCGTCGATGTCGCCGATCGTGATGCTTTCATCCTTGCCGATGAAGGATTTACGGAAGCTCACGCCGCGCTCGGAAGAGCTCGCGGCAACCTCGCCGAGACCGGAGGTTTCCGAATGCTTGATGATGGAGATGCCGGCACATTTACCGTCGCTGTCGACGCCGACAGCCATTGTGATCGAGCCCTGCGCGCCGGAGAAGGTCGTCTCGACGACATGGCCAGCGCCGTTATCTGCCGTCGAGATCTTATCGATCGTGGCCTTGTACGCAGCAAATGCGGCCGGGTCGACCTCGGTAAACGCATCCGCGTAAGGGAGAACGGCTTTATACGCCTTTTCGGTTTTCTCTCTCTGCTGGGTCTCGATGGGGCCTTTTGTAACTTCGTTCACCGCACCGAGAACCGCGGAAACGATCGCGCAGATCAGAAAAAGGACAACGGTAAGCTTGACGATCTTATTCATTTCGCCGCCTCCTTTGCCGCCTTTTTCGCCGCTTTCTCGGCCGCGATGTCTTCCTTCGTCACGCCGAACTGGTGACGGCGGAAAGCCTTGTCGATCGCCCAGGTGCAGATGTTCATGATCAGGATACTGTAAGTAACGCCCTCGGGGTAACTGCCGAAATAGCGGATCAGCACCGTCAGCGCGCCGCAGCCCACGCCGTAGAGAAGCTGGCCGGGGAGCGTAACGGGACTTGTCGCGTAGTCGGTTGCCATGAAGAATGCCGCCAGGATCAGGCCGCCGGAGAGGATGTTGTACATCATCCAGGAGAAGTTGTCATATCCCTCGTGGCCGAAGATAAGCGTCAGAACAGCGACCGTGCCGATGTAGCTGACCGGGATGCGCCAGGATATGATCTTGCGGATGATCAGATACAGACCGCCGAGCAGCAGCGCGAGCTTGCAGGCTTCGCCGAAGCAGCCGGGCATGATGCCGAGGAAAAGATTGCGGTAACTGTAATACTCCGGCATCGGTTCGCCCGCGAAAAGATAGCTCATAGGCGTGGCCATCGCCACGGCGTCAAGCCCCATTGCGCGGGGAGAAACCCAGTTGGTCATGATGCCAGCATAGGAGGCGATCAGAAAAGCACGGGAGGCAAGCGCCGGGTTTACGAAGTTCTTGCCAAGTCCGCCGTAGAGCTGCTTGACGATGACGATGGCAAAGAAGTTGCCGATCAGCGGCAGCCACCAGGGGGCCGACGTGGGAAGCGTCATCGCCACGAGCATACCGGTGAGGCAGGCGGAGAAATCAAAAATGGTGGAAGACTTTTTCAGCAGTCTGCGATATGCCCATTCATAGAACACCGCCGAGCACATCGAAACGATGACCATCAGAACGGGCTTGAAGCCGAATTCATAGGTAGCCGCAAGCAGCGAGGGAAGCAGCGCCAGCATGACGTTGAGCATGATGCGCTTGGTGTCCATGTTGGTTCTGACCTGCGGCTGATACGCTACATCCAAAACGATTTTGGGGCTTTCGTTTTTAGCCATTCTTATTTCGCCTCCTTTGCAGCCGCAGCCTCAGCCGCGGCCTTTTCCTTGGCGGCCTTGGCCTGGAACATCAGCTTTGCGGTTTTGAATGCATGCGTCAGCGGCATGCGCGCCGGGCAGTTGAATGAGCAGGAGCCGCACTCGAAGCAATCGGTGATGTGGTACTTCTGCATCATGTCAAAATCGCCCTTGGAGTAGTACATATACATAAAGACGGGCTCAAGGTTCATCGGGCAGACCGTGATGCACTTGCCGCAGCGGATGCAGCTGGGATTCTCGACGGTTTTATCTTCCTTTTCCGTGAAGAAGAGGACACCTGCCGTACCCTTGATCGTCGGCGCATCAAAGCTCGTTGCGCAGATGCCCATCATCGGGCCGCCCAGGACGATCTTACGCGGCGTGACGGCAAAGCCGCCGCACTGCTCGGCAAGATACCCGAGAGGCGTGCCCACGCGTGTGAGAGCGTTGGCCGTCTGGTTCATCGCGCTGCCCGCGACCGTGACGATACGTTCGATAACGGGCTTTCCTTCATAGCAGGCCTGATACACCGCATAGCAGGTACGGGTCGAAACAACGTTCGCGCCAACGCCGGAGGGGATGCCGCCCGGCTTGACTTCCCTGCCCGTGACCGCCTTGACTTGCATCTTCTCGGCGCCCTGGGGGTATTTGACCTTTTCGGGAACGATCTCGATGCCGTACTTCTCCGGATGGAGGGAGTTGAGCAGCGCAATTGCGTCCTTCTTGTTAACCTCGATACCGTAATAGGCTTTCTCAACGCCGCTAGCGATACGGACGAGCTCGATGCCCTTTAAAAGCTGCTCGGGGAAGTTGAGCATCGTCAGATGGTCGCCGTTTAAGTACGGTTCGCACTCGGCACCGTTGATGACGAGCTTATCGACCTTGCCGATACCGCCGCGGATCTTGAACGCGGTCGGGAACATGGCGCCGCCCATGCCGACGACGCCGGCCTCGCGGATGCGCGTCAGGATCGCGTCGGGATCCTTCAGCTCCTGTTCCGTCAGAGGCTGAAGATCCTCGCACGGCGTGTCCTGATAGTCGTTTTCGATCACGACGGACATGATCATATCGCCGAGCGGATGCGGCCGCGGCTCAACAGCGACGACCTTGCCGGAGACAGAGGCGTGAACCGGTGCGGAGACGGGCGCGGGATTTTCGCCGATCTTCTGCCCCATCTTCACGTAATCTCCGACGGCGACAAGCGGCTTGTCAGGCGCGCCGATATGCTGCGCCATGGGAATGATCACCTGAGGAGGCGGCGTGACCACAGAGATCGGGATCTCCGGGGCCTTCATATAATTCGGGTGTACGCCGCGCTTGAAAGTATGGGTCATAAACGCTTCACCTCGCATTTTTATACCCGCATATCATAACACAATCTGTCACAAAATGTCTATGCTTTCAGGGGCGAAATCCGTCGAAATCCATAGTCAAGTTTCTAACAAGCCCGTTAAAAGCTTGTCAATTCCGTCATTTTGAACAGAAATGTCAAAATATGAGCATAAAAAAGTCGGGACAGGTTTCTGTCCCGACTCAGATCTTATAAAGTTATTGCTCCGCTCTCTCGAAGTCCTCGCGCGGGTGTTTGCACAGCGGGCAGGTGTAGTCCTCCGGCAGCTCGCCATCGCAGGGCTCAAAGTGTCCGCAGATCTTGCAGACATATCCTTTCTGCTTCGGTTTGAGATCGGGCACGACGTGCTCGAAATCCTCTTTGCCGTGCTTGCACAGCGGGCAGGTGAAGTCGTCGGGCATCTCCGCGCCTTCGTATACATAGCCGCACACCTTGCAGACCCAGCACTCCTTCTGCTCGGGCGCGGGGTTCTTCTTGGGCTTGATGTGGGCATGATAGTAACCGTAGGTGCAGCTGGGCGCGTTCGATAGCACCTTGGCCTCGACGACGTTGGCGATATAGAGCATCTGGGTCTCGAGGTCATAATGCTCGATCACCTCACAGGAGAGAACGGCGTTGGTATACTGCGGGATATAGCGGATGCCGTTCGCCATGCGGTCTTCATAGGGCACATCGGCAAACTTGTCCACATCGCGTCCGCTCTGGAAACCGAAGTGCTGGAAAACGGAATACGGCGTATCCTCGGTCAGGATGGAAATGTTGAACTTCCCTGCCTTCATGACCATGTCGCAGGTATTGTTCTTCTTGATCACCGAGATCGTGATCTTCTTCGGATCGCCCGCGGCGACCTGGCCGGCGGTGTTGATGATACAGCCGTAGTCCTTGCCGTCGACGCGCGTGGTCAGAACCTCTACGCCGTAGCTGAACTTGTTGAATACTTTTTTATCCACCGCATCCGGGGAGAAAACGCTGGCTTCGGCGGCGGGAGCGGCCACAGCGGGAGGCGGGCAGAGCTCGGCGGCAAGCGTGTCGGCCAGTGCGTCTAGGTCGGCAAGCTGTCCTTCGGCCAGAGCGGATTTGAGCGTGATATTCTCGCCGATAAACTCGGTGTTCTTAAGTCCCGAAAGGATCTCGCGCATGACCTTGCCGCTCATGGGAGCCCAGCTGCCGTTTTCGATCAGGGCGATCTTGCGGTTCTGGAGATTGTGCGCCGCGATATCGTGCAGCAGGTTTTCCATCGTCACGAAAACACCCGCGTTGTAGGTCGTGGCCGCAAAGACAAGATGGCTGCAGCGGAATGCGTCGGAGACGATGTTGCTGGCCGGGATGACGGAGGTGTCGTGCATGCGGACGCGCACTCCCCTCTCCGCCAGCTTGGCAGCGAGAATATTGGCGGCGTTCTCCGTATGACCGTAGACGGAAGCATATGCGATCAGGACGCTCTTTTCTTCGGGCGTGTAGCTGCTCCAAAGGAGATACTTCTCGAGAAAATCGCCGAAATGACTGCGCCAGACGAAGCCGTGCAGCGGGCAAACATACTTGATGTCAAGCCCCGCCGCCTTTTTCAGCACGCTCTGCACCTGCGGGCCGTATTTGCCGACGATATTGGTATAATACCGTCTGGCCTCATCCAGATGCTCGGTAAAGAAATCGGTCTCATCAGCAAAAAGTCTGCCGTTGAGCGCGCCGAAAAGGCCGAAAGCGTCGGCCGAAAAGAGGATGCCGTCGGTACTCTCATACGTCATCATGACCTCGGGCCAGTGCACCATCGGCGCGTTGACAAAGTTCAGTACATGGCGGCCGCAGGAGAAGGTGTCGCCCTCCTTGACGAGCACGATACGGTCGGAAAGGTCGCGGGCAAAAAACTGGCCCAGCATGGTTTTGATCTTTGCGTTGCAGATGATCTGCACGTCGGGATAGTGGACGATCAGATCGCCGATCGTATAGGCGTGGTCCGGCTCCATGTGGGAGATGACCAGATAATCGAGCTTCCGTCCGCCGAGCGCAAACTCGACGTTTTCAAAGAAGGTCTGATAGACAGCCTTGTCGACCGTGTCGAACAGCACGGTCTTTTCATCGAGCATGAGATATGAGTTATAGGAAACGCCTTCCGGTACGCTGTAAACGCCCTCAAAGCAGCTCAGACGCCGGTCGTCCGCGCCGACCCAGATCAGGTCGTCGAGAACCTTTCTTGTGCAGTGCATGGCAAGCCCTCCGTTAATGAAAGAATTGTGATTTGATTTTATCATATTGTGATAGCGCATGCAAGAAATATGTGTTATGATACAGGAAATGAAACCGGGAGGGATTCTCATGTCAGATAAAAAATTCACAACACCGTCCGGCAACGTAAGCGATCCGGCTGTAACGGCCGATTATGACAGCGCGAAGCGTTTTGACAAGGTGCTTGTCGGCTCGCTCGGCGTGTTCTACCGCGACGGATTTAAAACGAAATATGTTCCTTACAGCCAGCTGGAGCGCGCTTTTATCCGCGTGCAGGAGGTCAACGGGCGCATGTGCTGCGGAAAAGCTGTGTTCCATTATTTCCGTCTTGTCTTTGTCGTGGGCGGCAAGGAATGGGGCGATGTGATCAGCGAGGATGAAAGAGCGACGGACGACGCCCTTGCCGAGATTGCGCGACGCTCCCCTGCCACCGCGATCGGCTTTGTAAAATAATCGCGGTATCCCGATCCGCTTCCCACACGGAGGCGGATTTTTTTATGATCAGGTGTAAGATTCTTCCGCTCTTTGCGACATATATGGTGAGGCGGAAAGGAAGTGACGCATATGGAAGACAGCGCGATTATCGACCTGTTCTTTGAGCGCTCGGAGCAGGCCGTTGCGGAGCTGGAACAAAAATACGGCGCCGCCGTCAGAAAGACAGCGGGCAATCTTCTTCGTGACCGTCAGGATGCCGAGGAATGCGCAAACGATACCTATCTCAGAGTCTGGAACAGTATTCCGCCTCAGCGTCCCGACTTTTTGGGCAGCTTCGTTTGCCGTATCACCCGCAACCTGGCCGTGTCGATGCTGCGCAGCAAAACGGCGGCAAAGCGAAACCGCGAGCTTGATCTCGTCCTCGACGAGCTGGAGGCCTGTATTCCCTCCCCCTTCAATGTGGAGGCCGATTATGAGCTAAAAGAACTTACAGAGGAGATCAACTGTTTTCTCTCGCGTCTTTCGTACTTCGACCGTTTTTTGTTCGTCCGGCGGTATTGGTACGCCGATTCCGTCGGTGATATCGCCGCGGAAATGCAGATACCCGAAAACCGTGTCTCCGTGCGTCTTTTCCGCCTCCGTGAGAAATTACGGAAGACTTTGCAAAAGGAGGGCTTGCTTGCATGAAACGGGAAAATCTGTTCCGGGCGATCGCCGATATTGACGACCGCTTTATCACCGAGGCGATCCGATATGCTCCCCCGTCTGCATCCGGCTCTTCGGGAAGGATCGTACACTTGAACAAGAAAAAAATCATCTCCTTCGCGCTGGCCGCCGTTCTGCTCCTCGCTCTCGGTGTCACGGCCTTCGCTGTATTTTCGACCTATTCCACCCGTGTCCCCGAGCCGGAGGAAACCTTCCGGATCAGGTGGGAAGAAAACGCCAGCGGCTACATTGATTGGTCAGATGCCAAGCTTGCCGTGACGTTCTCCGAAACAGCCGAAAGCAAAGAAATTGAGTTTCGCCCCGGATGGCTGCCTGAAGAACTTGCATCGCTTAAAACCGATACATGGATAGATCGCCTGACTGCCGAGCAGTTTGCGGACAAATACCCTGATATGACCGCCAGCCAGCCGTTGCTGATCGAGACCTATTCCATGTCGATGTTCAATGACGGCGGCGCACTGTTGCTTCTCTATTACACGCCGGAGGATATCATTGAGGAACACTGGGACGAGAACGATGTCGACGTCATGCGGTTCCATTGTACAGAGATACTGGAGGCAAACGCCTACGCCCCTGAGCGGAAGCTTGAGCAAGACATTATCCTGATGTCCAATTCCGAGGAAGGCTGGGTCGTTCGTCTTTGCGGGGAAATCGGTATGGACAAGCTTATCAGAGTCGCCAAGAATCTGGAGATTCGCGAGACCGGAAACGTGCTGACATACGACGATTTTGAAAGCCACTACACCTTCATGGACGGCGGCGTAGGGTGACCACGTATAACGGCAGGGACTGTCTTTCCGACAGTCCCTGTTTTTTTTGTGGTATAATTTTATGGTGGATTGTGAAACCTTCTCCATCTTTTTTCGTGTATATGGGTGAGAGCTCTTCAAACAAAGGAGGTACAGTATGGAAGACGCAGCAATCGTTGATCTGTACTGGCAGCGTTCCGATAGGGCCATATCGGAAACAGAAAAGAAATACGGCCGATATTGCCACTCGATCGCCTTTCACATCTGCGGATCGGGCGAGGACGCGGAGGAATGCGTGAATGACACCTATCTGCGCGCCTGGAACCGCATGCCGGAAGAACGGCCAAATATGCTTGGTACCTTTCTCGGCCGTATCACACGAAATCTCGCTCTTGACCGCATCAAGGCGAGCAAAGCCGCCAAGCGCGGCGGAGGCCAGACTCTCCTTGCGCTCGAAGAACTGGAAGAGTGCGTTCCCGGTCATTCGAATCCGGAGACCGAGCTGGAGCAAAAGGAACTGGAAGCGGTGATCGGGCATTTCGTCGCCGCCTTGCCAAAGACGGAAAAGCTTGTTTTCGTTTTGCGCTATTTTTATTTGGCACCGATCGACGAAATCGCCGAGAAGCTGCACTTCAGCTCGGGTAAAGTCAAAAGCATGCTGTTCCGCAGCCGAAGAAAGCTGCGGGCATGTCTGGAAAAGGAGGGTCTGATGTGAACGCAATGAGGCTTCTGCGCGCTATGGACGGCATTCATGAGGAGGATGTCATCATGGCAGGAAAACAGTATTTCAACAGTACACGGAAAGTTCCGATCCGGGCAAAGCGGCTCGTCGCCTTTGCCATTGCCGCCGTCTTGATGCTATCACTCGGTATCGCGGCCTATGCGACCTACAACGCGATCTCGACGCCACAGGCAGCGGAAAAGGTCGCACAGGAGCAGCTTGCGCAGTGGCGCGAGCTCGGTCTTCTGCCGCCTGACGCGGTATTTGAGGGGAAGGCGGATCAGATCGTCGAGATCGAGGGATATCCTGGCGGCGCTGCCTGGTTCGGCCGGTTTTTCCCGCACAGCTTCGACGTTCGCTGGTATTCCGGCGATCGAAAATATCGCTGCAACGTGAACATCGACACGCTTGAAGGAAAGATCCAGTATGGGAACTTCACCGCCTTCCCGGATGAAAATGACGTGCCGACCGGTGAAATCGAGCTCACCGTCGGACCGGATGGGGAAACAAAGACCTTTTATTACTATGAGATTTTTGATGATCTGGTCGGCTCAGAGCAGACCGTGGACGGCTTCTGCTCGGCTCTGACCACCTACTGGGGCTTTAACGGCTACCGTCTGGCTGACCGGGGCGATCCGATCTATACCGAGGAATATGCCTCTAATTTCGGCGCTGTCGACGGCTCGACACGTCTCCTTGATGTGCCGTGGGATAATAGCGGACACAATTTCCTCGCGGTCTATTTTGACGGAGATGCGGATCAGGCGCCGATGTATCTTGATCTGATGCAGTACCCGGGATACGTCGGGATGGACGTCGGTATCCATCATCCGGTCGGATAAAACAAAGCGCGTCTCTTCAAGTAAGAAGAGACGCGCTTTGTTTCTTATCTTCTTTTCAGCAAAAACGGCATCCCCTCGCCGTAGGGCGAACCGCGGAGCCCCTTTTCCACCCGCTCGCGCATCGCGCCGCGATCGGCAACCGCCATACCCGCGATCCGGTCAAGCCCAAAATCCAGGAGTTCCGGGCAGAACGGGACGGAGGGGCCAGTCAGGATCGTGAGCGCATTTTGGCTCAGCTCAAGAAGATGTGGCAGCGTCTTGTTGATAAGCGAGCTCCCTGTGATGATCACAAGGTCGCATTGCGGCAGGATCCAGTCGCAGGCACTGTCCGGATAGTCGCCCTCCAGCGGCGCACGTTCGAGGATGTACACCGCTTTTGCCTGCTCCTGCAAGCCCTTCGGACCATGCATATGGCCGATGAGCGCGACGGTTTTTCCTCTCAGATCGATCCCGTCTGTGTAAAAAACATCCATCGAGACCCCGACTCCGCTGGCCTCTATCCGCTCCGGCGTGTTATAAAACGCGTTCGCCGCCGCAAGTCCGAGCGACGCCTCCTCGAGGTTCCAGCTCTTCACGGCCTGCGCCGCCTCAGCCAGGCTCAGTCCCTCCAGCGTCGGATAAAGCGGCGGTATCGTGCTGCCCGCGGTAAACATCGCAATGCCGGAGGAAGACGCCGTCTCGGCAAACGCCCAGCGCTCGCCGGATATTGTCTTTTTAATTGTTTCTCCGCCCGCTACGCCGGCGCAAAGCGCGTCATAGAGCGCAAAATATCCTTTTCTCATATGGATCATCTCCCCTGCTGCGGATCGTTTTTATCATATCACAGCATCTGACGGATTTCCATAGAAAAACGGGATGCCTCCCTTGGGAAGCATCCCGTTCGATTTATACCGGATCAGGCCAGGTGGCCCTTTTGTTCAATGACGGCAATGACGCTGTCAACATACTTTTCGCAGATCTCCTTTGTGCCGGCCTCGACCATCACGCGGATGACAGGCTCGGTGCCGCTCTCACGAACAAGGATACGGCCGGTATCGCCCAGCTCCTCAGCCACCTTTGCGACGGCCGCCTGCACGTCGGGGTCGTTCTGTGCGTCGGGCTTGGACTTAACGCGGACGTTTTTCAGAACCTGCGGGTAAAACACGACGGGTGCCGCGAGCTCGCTCATGGGCTTTTCCTTTGCCAGCATGACTTCCATCAGCTTCAGCGCCGTCAGGATGCCGTCGCCGGTCGTCTCGTACTTGAGGAAGATCGTGTGTCCGCTCTGCTCGCCGCCGAGACGGTTGCCGGTCTGGACCATGTTCTCATAGACATACTTGTCGCCGACCTTGGTCTTGTCATATTCGATCCCGACCTTGTCGAGCGCTTTATAAAGGCCGAAGTTGGACATAACGGTCGTGACGACCTTGTTGTTGAGAAGCTTGCCGCGCTCCTTCATATAGAGACCGTAGATGTACAGCACATGGTCGCCCGTGACGACGTTGCCCTTTTCATCCACGCACAGGCAGCGGTCCGCGTCACCGTCAAAGGCAAAGCCAATATCGAGGCCGTTGTCAACGACATACTTCTGCAGATGCTCGATATGGGTACTGCCGCAGTTCGTGTTGATGTTATAGCCGTCCGGCTCGGCGTTGATGACATAGGTCTTGGCGCCGAGCGCGTCGAACACGGCCTTTGCGATCTGCCAGGAGGCGCCGTTGGCACAGTCGAGACCGACCTTGACGTCCTTGAAGCTGTATTTCGACATAGAGATCAGATGACCGATATAGCGGTTGCGTCCGGCGACGTAGTCGACCGTGCGGCCGATGGCGTCGCGCTCGGAAACCGGGATCTCCAGCTTGCCGTCGATATAGTCCTCGACCTCGAGGATGGTCTCCTCGTCCATCTTTTCCCCGTTGCCGTTGAGCAGCTTGATACCGTTGTCATAGTAAGGATTGTGGGATGCGGAGATCATGATGCCGCAGTCGAAATCGTCCACACGCGTGATATACGCGACAGAGGGCGTGGTCGTTACATGCATGATATAGGCGTCGGCGCCAGAGGCCATCAGACCCGTGCAGAGCGCGTATTCAAACATATAGGACGAGCGGCGGGTATCCTTGCCGATGACGACCTTTGCCTTTTTGTTCAGCCGGGCGCCATAGTACCAACCGAGGAAACGGCCGATCTTGATGGCATGGTCAAAGGTCAGGTCTTTATTGGCTTCACCGCGAAAGCCGTCCGTTCCGAAATACTTGCCCATCTTACAGCCTCTCTTTTCTCTCGATGTCGAGGAAATACTTATACGTGTCGACGGTCAGCTCGCCGCAGGCCGCTTCATCGCAGGCGATGATTGCGCCGTTGTGCATCTGCAGAGCGCTGCAGGTCCACTTGTGGCTGACGTTACCCTCGACCGTGGCCGCGAGCGCACGCGCCTTGTTGTGGCCGGAGATGAGCACGAGGACTTCCTTGGAATCGGTAACGGTGCCGATGCCGACGGACAGCGCCTGTGCCGGGACCTTTTCGGGGTCTCCGCCGAAGAAGCGGCTGTTGACAATGCGGGTGTCGGTCGTCAGATCGCGCAAACCGGTTCTGGACGTAAGGGACGTAAAGGGCTCGTTGAACGCCAGGTGGCCGTCAACACCGATACCGCCCATGAAGAGGTCGATGCCGCCGTAGGAGGCGATCTTTTCCTCATAGCGGGCACACTCGCCCACGGGATCATCGGTCATGCCGTTGAGGATATTGATATTCTCCGGCTTCATATCGACCAGATGATCGAAGAAGTTGTCGTGCATGAAGTACCAGTAGCTCTGGTCATGCTCGTGCGGCAGGCCGAGATACTCGTCCATGTTGAAGGTCACAACGTTGGCAAAGGAAACCTCGCCCGCCTTGTTCAGGCGGATCAACTCCTTGTACACGCCGATCGGGGAAGACCCCGTCGGAAGGCCGAGGATAAAGGGGCGGTCTTCCTTGTGCGCGTTGATCTTCGCGGCGATGTAGTGTGCGGCCCAAAGGCTCATTTTATCGTAATTGTCCTGAATAACGACTCTCATGGTAATCTTCTCCTTAAATCAGAATGGCAGCACGCTTATTCGTGCTTTTCGACGATGACGCCGTTGTCCTTGAAAA
Organism: uncultured Eubacteriales bacterium; assembly: GCA_900320595.1. Classification (GTDB taxonomy): domain Bacteria; phylum Bacillota; class Clostridia; order Oscillospirales; family Oscillospiraceae; genus Limivicinus. The sequence goes on from ONSW01000002.1 coordinate 74,033, forward strand.
TGCTGTTCTCGGGGACGACGCCGCGGACGCAGGACGTGGGGTAGATGTTGCTGTGACGACCCACGACAGTGCCGGGATTGCAGACGCTGTTGCAGCCTACCTCGACATAATCGCCGAGCATGGCGCCGAATTTCTTGATGCCGGTCGCGATCTGCTCCGTACCGTTGTGAACGATGACGAGCTTTTTGTCAGACTTCACATTGGACGTAATGGAGCCCGCTCCCATATGGGAGTAATATCCGAGGATCGAGTCGCCGACATAGTTGTAGTGCGGCGTCTGGACGTGATCGAACAGAATCACGTTTTTCAGTTCCACGCTGTTTCCGACGACACAGTTCGCGCCGACGAGCGCGCTGCCGCGGATAAAAGCGCAGTGCCGCACCTCGGTATCGGGGCCGATGATGCAGGGCGCACCGAGATAAGCGCTCGGAAAGACCTTGGCCGTCTTATGTACCCAGACATGCTCGGATACCTCCTCATAGTCCTCCCCCAGCGTCGGGCCGAGCTGAAGGATCAGTTCCTTGATCCCCTTCAGCGCTTCCCAGGGATAGGTGAATTGCAGGAGATACTCTTTGGCCAGCGTATGGTCCAGGTCATAGAGATCTTTTATCGTATACATGAAATACTCCTTATTTAAAATGATCCCACCGGAACCGCGTCAAAAATTATCGCGTTTCCGGCACTGGACGGTATCGGAAGAGCCTCTGTTACAGTGTTGATTCTGCTTTTTCTTCTCTTCCTGACGGCTTACCGCATCAGCCGTGACAGCATCCGCCGAGTCTTTCGACAACTGCCATTCCTCGTCACCCTTTATCGGGCCAGGCGCTAATAACGTTCCCAGCTTCTCCTTTCGAGGAGCGTTATTTTACTCATAGAGAACGATTACCGCAAAAGGCATCGTTTCTCTTTGCGAATTATTATAGTCTCAGCACGGGTAAAAATCAACAAATATCTTTGTCGCAAGCACAGAAGCTTGTGGTCAATCGAAAACAATATCAGCAAAATACACAAAATCTGCGCCGGAAACTGTTTCCGGCGCAGATCGGATCACGGTATGATTTTTCTGCACTCAAGATAGTAGCGCTTTTCACGGGCATGCCCGATGGAAAAGGTCTTGCGCGGCAGAACGCCGCTTTGCGCGATCGTACGGAACAGATCGTTCTTTTCGATCTCGGGCAGAATAAAAGCAACAGAGCGCTCTTCTTCGGCGAGACGGACGGCGACCTCCGCCCCGTGGATATAGTCGATATCGCCGCCCTTCTCCGCGATAAAGGCATCAAGCTCTCGCTGAAGTGCGCCGATCGGCAGAATACCGGGACCGAAGGTCAGAGCTCCGCTTTCGACTCCTGCGATCCATTTGACCGCCTCGCCGCCCGGAGAGCAGTGCCGTTCCATCGTTTCGATCAGCTCTTTGGGATCAACGCCGCGCACGATGCGGTGAATTGGCTCAAATTGCTGGGCAGTGTCGAACAGGTTTTCCAGCTCGACCATTGCATATCGCGCAGGATGGCGGACAAGCCGGTCGGCGCTTTGCTGTTTTTTGATCTTCTCCCAGCAGCTTTTCGCCGCTGCCAGCGAATGATTCCCGTCGCCCACGGCAAAGCAGAAGCCGTCCTTTTTCTCGGCGATATAGGCTTTCAACGCCGCATCAAAACGGTCTGCCCTTTCACCGCTCACGAGCCAGCCCGTCAAATGACCGCCGCCCATCATGAGATCCAGATCATATAACATCTCTCCGCGCTCCACGCCGCCGATAAGATTGTCGGTCGGATCGCTGCACAGCAGCAGCACATGGGAGCTTTCGAGGCAGGCGCCCTCTCTGATTTTGACACGCGCCGGAATACGGGACACGACGGTTTTTTCCGTCGCACGAACAGGGGTATGCGCCCTGTCTGCAAAATCGTATGCTTCCAGATCCAGCAATCCGACGATCCCTTTTCGTATCGACCCGTTCTGGAGCGTGCGCTCGACATAAATATAGCTGGCCGGAAATGGACGCAAGATCCCATCGGAGAGATACCGCTCCATCGTCCTGTCGACCCGCGCAATGCGGGCTTCCTCATCTGTGCCGAGTTCTGCTTCGGGGAAGATCAGGCGGTAGGTCGAGGGTGCCTGCCCGACAAGGCGCGCAGTCTGCTCCCAGTACTCCGGCTCGGCGGTGAACTGGTCGCAGGCAATGACCGGCCATTTTGCCATATATTCCTCTTGTGGGATCAACAGATCTCCGCGCTGGAAAACCGTCATGCAGTGTCTCTCTTTTCGTTTCAGATCATTTGCCGCTATTATACCATTGCTGTCAAGGCACAGCTTCCGATGAAACAGATACAAAACTGCCGCGCGGTCTACCCGTGCGGCAGTCAATTGTTCTTTATCTTTTTGCGATCATGCCCATTGTGACAGATTCCGGGAAAAGAGGCAGGAACACATAACCCTGATCCATCAGTTCGGGAATCGCTGTCTTCATGGCAACAAGCGTATTGGCATTCCAGTCGTGACCCAGGATCATCGCGATCGGTTCCTCCGGGATCTGGGTCAGCGCGCGGGTAATCTCCAAGCCGGAAGACGGCAGATTTTCAGGCGCACCGGCATCGTACAGGTTGCAGTTCCAGTCGACCCACTGATAACCGAGCTCCTCGATCACATCCGTAGCGCCGGGGAGAAGATCCCGTCCCCACGCAGAACCGCCCGGGAAACGGAAGATCATAGGATGGAAGCCCGTGACCTCATAAAGCCAGTCGTCCTGAAGCTGGATTTGCTCCTTAAAACTGTCGAGCGATCGATATACGCTCCCCCCCGCGGTGGTAACGTGCGCGAAGCTATGGTTCTGTACACTGTGGCCGCTCGCCATCTCTCGGCGCAGCATTTCTTCCTCGTTCGGCGAATCGTTGGCAAGATTCGCAGTAAAGAACGTCACATGAACATGGTCACCCATTTCATCTAACGCATTGAGAAAATTCTCGGTTATGTAGGTCGGGCCGTCATCCATCGTCCAGTAGCAGATACGGACTTCCGTTTCTCCGTTCTGGATCTTTTCCTCCAGTTCACGGATCTTTTCGGCATATTCCTTGCGCGCTTTTTCCACGCTTCCCGGCATATCCTCAAGAAGAGCGACGGTCAAGTCCAGTTCCGCGAGATCGGTACGCTTGGCTTCAACCTCCCTCTGGAGAGTTTCCTTGTGCTCGGCCAGTTCTACGCCCTCGTCTCCGAGGTTGCGAGCATCCTCGCGCATCAGAGCAAGGCGCTCCTCGCCATCTTTCAGTGCGGCTTCGGTATCCGCCTTTGTCTGTTCCGTCAGAGTTTTGATTTCGGTGATCTGTGCCTCATGTTCGGCCGTGGGATAATTCTTGACGGAATAAACCATGTATCCGCAGAAGGCAGACGCTATCAGAGCTACCGTAAAGAAAATGCTGTTAATGATCCGAAAGAAGCTCCTCAACGTACTCCCTCCCTTCCACATATTCGTCGTAGATCGCCTTATAGTAATCGAAGTCTTCGACTCCTTCGATCTCTTTCAGCTTTTCTTCCCGCTCGCGGATCGATGCGTCAAGCTCGTTCTTTTCGCTTTCCATTTGCGCGACCTGCTCACGTATATCGGCGAGAAGGACGTCCTTCAGTTCGTCGCGCACAGCAACGTTGGCCGGTGAATCCGGGTCGGCGAGCGCGTACTCTTTCTGCGCTTCGACAAGCTCGGCGGAAGCGGCATCCCGCGCCGCATCGAACTGATCATTCATGGCATGAAACCGCTCGTAATATACCATGCCGTAATAGCCCGCGCCGAGAATGATGCCGATCAAAAGGAACATAAAGATCAGTCCGAAGACAGGGAAACGCTTGCTTTTCTTTTTGCGGTGAGGCTTTTCAACGTCCTCGTCGTCCTCGTCGTCCTCGTCATCCTCGTCGTCCTCGTCGTCCTCATCATCGTCGTCTTCTTCGTCCTCGTCGTCTTCTTCGTCCTCGTCGTCCTCATCATCTTCGTCGTCGAAGTCTGCCTCAGATCCGGTGTTTCTTTTCGAAGTCTCGGCCGCAGCAAGGATTTCCTCTTCCCCGCGAGCTGTTTCCTCTTCTTCCGATTCTTCGTTTTCTTCTATTTCATCCCATTCTTCTTCAGCCGCTTTGATCTCGCTCTTTTTCTTTTTGGAAGCTTTGCGGCCTTTGAATAAGCTCATATCGAATAACCCTCTTTTCTGTCTGTCGACCTGAATCTTTGGTATTATACACTGCCTGTTTGATTTTGAAAAGACTTTTCTGCCGTTTTTTCGCTGAAAAATGTTCCAGAACGCGAAAAAACGGGCGATGACAAATACATCGCCCGTTTTCGGAAAGGCTGCTGTCCTCGTTCATTCTGCTCCCGCAGGGTTTTTAATCGTCTGAATCCGATGCGGAAAAGAGCTGCTCCGCTTCCTGAAGCGGACGCACATAGCCCTCAAGCATTTTGGCCTTCGCCGCAAGACCGCGTGATCTCGGATTAAGATAAATACGGCACTTCATTCTGCCGTTTCGCGCCTCCTGGATCAGATTCTGCACGGCCGAATTCCCGTCGAAGGCCAGTAGAGCCGACGGCATGCGTCTGAAGATCTCATAGGAGAAGCTTTTATACAGCCCCATGGCCGAGCTCTCGATCGAAACAATGACACCGACGCCTGCAAACAGGAGTCTTGTGCGAACTGCTTTTGTGATCTGACTCGGAACGATGGCGATCACGCGAAAGCGCCCCTTTGCCTTTTTTGCCAGATATCCCTCCTGCGCACTGAGACTGTGCCCTACTACGAAAACATGTTTTTCGGGATCAGCCTGTTCGAGCAGCCTGTCGATCAATTTTCTGTCTTCATCGTGCAAAACCGTGCGATGGCTGTCGTTATTAAAGCTGCCGCCTGCAACGACGACCGGGAACACGTTCTCCGGCAGTTCGGTGATCTGCCCGCGCAGCGCTTCCTGCGCATCGAGCTTTTCCGATCCCTGCCAGAGCTCGTCGGACGTCTGTTCGGCCTGTTCAAGGCAGGAGCGGTAAAACCGCTCAACATCTCCGCCGGGGAACGCTGAGGCAAATGCCGCTTCCCGCTCATGAAATACACGCAGGCTTTCTTTAAGAATCCCCTCCTCCGCTCTGCGCATCTCGCAGAGTTCTTCATGTGTCAGCCCGAGCAGCTTTTCCAGACTCAGCTCCTCGTCAATCGAATTGGTCCCATACAGTGCGCTGCCGTCCGTTCCCTGCACACATTTCACGCCGGCGCGCAAATAGGCGCGAAGCGGATGGCGGTCAAGATGGCTCAAATTGTTCAGTCTGACGTTGGATGTGATCTGAAATTCGAGCGTAACGCCGTATCGGCACATATCCGCTAGCAGTTTCTGTCCTTTGGCGCTCCTAAGGTCGCTGGTATATAGTCCATGGCCGAGCCGTACAGGCGGGAACGGTTGCCCCTCCTCCAGCGATTCAGCAACGCAGCGGATACTGTTGGCAACGTTGTCGCGAAGACTGTCGTTTTCTCCCGCGTGGATCCGGATCACAAAACCGGGTTGCTCCCCCGCGATCCGCACGAGCTTTTCGATTACGCTCCGCAGTTCGAGGATATCGTTGATCTCCTCGCCGATGATGTCGCTGCCAGCCACATAGGGGTCGGACGCGATCACCTGCAGACAGCGCAGGTTTTCCGCCAGATAATCGTTGGGCGTAACCTTGTCGCGAACAATGGTGAGCGGGATACGACGTATGCCGGCGAGGAACCGCAGAAGCACCCCCGTTTCGCGGGTAATGTTCGGCATCACTTCATGGATCTGTCTCAGCCGTGAGGGAAACTCGCTGCGGTTCAATAGCGCGGTATCGGTAATCTCGACATATTCGATCCCGTGCTTTTCATATTCCCGCGCGATCCAGAGCAGCAGATCCTGATAGAGCGTGTTGCCTCTGTATCGGTCATCCTCGCGGTCGCGGCGCATCCGCTCGGCATAGGCGCGCACCTCCCGGTCAGGGATGCGCGCAATGTTGACGCCGGAAAAAAGCTCCTCGGATCTGACGCCTTTTGTGAAAACATAGCGGTACAAATAGACCTTTTCCAGGTCGGCGAACACCGCCTGACCGTCCTTCGGGATCGTAAGAGAATTGCGGATCTGCTCGATATTATAGGCACTCTCGTCCGGGTTGCCGAGGATGAGTTCGGCGAAATTAAGGAAGGTATAGTCGTCGATGCGTCTCTCGCGATGTTTGCCGCTCAGAGGGATCTGACCCATTCCGGCTTCCGTTTCAGCACGTTTTTTCTCAAGCAGGGCGATCTGCTCTTTCGTGCAGCGGAGAGAGAGCTTTTTGATATAGTAATATGGATAGCGGATCTGGTGGATGATGCCGAGCGCGATCAGCGCGTCCGGAGGCAGGATACCGTTCATATGGGTGTGCAGATCCGTTCGGAACTTGCAGTCAGAGCGGATATATGTCTTGACGATCGTTTTCTCAACACCGAGACGGTAATCCTTTGTTTGGCTCATCAGCGTTTTGGAAATGGCCGGAATCGAGGCTTTCAGCTCCACCCTGCCGTCGGGATAGATGTTGGCGATTTTGGTATTGCCAAGACGCAGGATATACATACTGCGGTTCTCCCCGTCCACGTAACAGGGAATCTCGTCGCGGATCACCTTAAGTCCTTTATCATCCAGGCTTGTCTTCAGTTCACAGAGCTTGGCAAGGTTTGTGATCAGATTGCCTGTGTGGTGGTTTGGCGTTCGGATGACATAGAACATCCTTGTCCCATCGAGATAGAGTTCTACGGCAATATCCTTTTCCCGATCCAGATAAAACTGCTGAAAAAAGATCACGATACTCCTCCCCTGTTCACTCGTTTCCACGCTGTCTTTCATGTTTTCTTTATTTTGTCATTCCCCGCCGCGCTTGTCAACAAAATCATTCCTCTCTCTTGCGCGCAACCTTGTAAGTGTCCGCTTCAAATGGTATACTGTCGTCAGCGTATCCAAACGCGAAAAGAGGTGTATCGGCATGGTCACAAAGGACATGGCCCGCAGTGAGTGGACACGCATCCGTTCGAAAGAGCAGGTCATTCTCCCCTGCACCTGCGAAGGTCTGCACGGGAAGATCTCGCTTCTGAAAATGCTGGACGTCAGTGAGCCCTTCCGTCGTGTTTATGACGGCGAGGAGATCGTTCTTGCTGACAACGGCTTTTACTGGCTGCAGCTTGCCATGGAGGGCGAACACGCCTGGTTTACCGTCATGTTCGACGATCAGGGAAATCTGCTTCAGATCTATGTCGATGTAACGAACGGCAACCATACCGATGTAGACGATCCGACCTTTGAAGATCTGTTTCTGGACTATGTCGTATACGGAGAGAACATTCATGAGCTCGACCGGGACGAGCTTGACGCTGCTTATGCCTCCGGTTCTATCACGAAAGAGCAGTTTGACATCGCCCAAAACAGCGGAAAAGCGATCCTTCAATTTCTGACAAAACATCTCACAGAAGCGAAAGCTTACTTTATCAAGCGTTTTGACGAACTGAAGGCAGAACTCGACCGTACGAAATCCCTTGAGAGAGGAAAAACCGCGAAAGAGAGAGCGGTCGATTCCGAAATTACGCTCATCCCCTATTATCCAAACAGCGACGTTACGCTCGCGTGGTATCAGGATCCGGATGTATGCCGGCAGGTCGATAATATCGACCACACCTACTCCCTTGATCTTCTAAACGGGATGTATTCATACTTGAGCACGCACGGCGAGTGTTATTATATCTGTTACTGCGGCGGCCTGGTGGGCGACGTCTCCCTGCAGGACAACGGCGAAGTGAGCATCGTGGTCTGTAAAGAGTTTCAAAACCGCCACATCGGACGCAGATGTATCGCCGCGATGCTCGATCTGGCAAAAGAAAAAGGCCTGCGGGAAGTCAGGGCACACATATACAGCTTCAACACACAAAGTCAGAGAATGTTCGAAGCAGCCGGCTTTCGAAAAACGGCAGACGAATGGTATTTCTTCCACCTTGACGCGGAAGGATGACCGCCGGATACTTTACTCTCTGCCCCACGTCAAAGAAGGAGAACGCACATGATCATAAACAGCTTCGATCCCAGCAGCCCGGAGATTGTCAGGGCGAAGGATACGATCCCGCAAAAAGACAAAGAATTGGCTCGCACGTTTTCTATCGACACCTTTATTCTGACCTTTTCAGGGAAACTGATCGACGCTTTGCTGAAGGATAGTCTGATCGAGCCGCTGAATAAAAACCTGACGATCGGTTCGGCGGCGTATAGAAGCCCTGTTTTTCATATTTCCGACACTTCCGTCGGTGTTGTTCTGTCCGGAATAGGGGCACCCATGATCGCAGCCATTCTTGAAGAGCTGGCGACCTTGTTTCACGCTCGCAATTATATAGTATTCGGCTCCTGCGGAGCCCTGACGGCTCTGCCCGAGGGACATATCATCGTGCCGACCCACGCTTACCGGGATGAAGGAACCAGCTATCATTACACGGAGGCAGGTGACTATATCGAAATCAGAAATGCGGCGAAACTTGCGCAGATCTTGGATAAACTCGGCGTTGACTATGTGGAGGGTAGGGCCTGGACAACGGACGCCTTTTACCGGGAAACGGAGCGCAACCGGGAAAAGCGCGTAGCGGAAGGCTGTCTTTGCGTGGAAATGGAGTGCAGCGCGGCGCAGGCCGTATGTGATTACAGGGGTCTTGAGCTGTATCAATTCGTATATGCGGCGGATTCACTGGACGGCGAATGGGCGCGCCGCATTCTGGGCGATCTTGAGATGGACGCCCGGATGCGATATTTTTTCCTCGCCCGGGAGATCGCAAAGCATATTTCACAATAAAGCAGATGTAATACGGCATGATAAAAATCGACGCGAAAAAATGAACAGGAGCGAGAAGAAAAGCTTCTCGCTCCTGTTTTAATTGGTGGAGAGTTGCGGGATCGATCCGCTGACCTTTCCGGCGGTAAACGCCGGAAAGCCCGCCGGAGGCGGGTTTTGATTAAAACGCAAGAGATCAGCGGCTGCACGAACCCTGGTTTCTACCAAACAAAAAAACCGAGGATCAAAGTCCTCGGTTTCTGTTTGGTGGAGATAAGCGGGATCGAACCGCTGACCTCTTGAATGCCATTGAGCGCCTCGCAACTTTTGGCGGTGAAAAAGTTCGCGAAATCGCAAATATCAAATCATTTTAAAAACTATTTTTAATGGTCAGAACATTGTGTTTCTTCTTCATTCCAGTCAAATTTACAGTCGGGAATTTTGGCTTATATATAAGTATATAGAGGCTCCCGAAGCCCGTAGAAATCCGACTGGAATCATCTATCAGGCAACAATTATGGGCAGTACAGAATTGAATCCCAGGTTTTCATTCAAGAGGTCACCCGACTTGGTTTTTGAAATGCTTCCTGCATAGGGAGTAAACATGAAAATCTAATGTGTCTGGAAGAAATGACTGTAAAAATGACTGGAATTGATTCGTACCTAACAGGATATTCAACTGGAATAACCTATAGAGTTTTAGAAGGAGACAACTATAATGACCATCCAATACCATAAATCCGGAGATTATTATCTCCCCAATCTTGTGTTTGAAGATACCGAAGTACAGCCTATTGGCAAGTATGGCCGGATGCGCAAATGCTATTTGAAGGAGCACCGTCCGGCACTGTACTCCAATCTGCTTCTGTCCGGGAAGTTGTTTCAGCATTTGGCCGAAATCGACGGAGCCTGTGAGGAGCGCTTGGAACTGCTTATCCGGCAGATGACCAAACAAGAAGGTGTGACCGAAGCGCTCAAGGCCACTGATCAGATGGAATGGGTGCGCCGCATGAACAGCATCCGCAGTCGGGCGGAGGAGATCGTGCTGAGCGAACTCGTATACTGCTGATGGAGGTGTCGAGATGCTGATTCTGGAAGATCTTTACCTCGGCGATGTTCGCCCCAGCGAGCGCAGCTTCAAGCGCAACAGCCAGTACGCCAAGGCGTTGGACGAAGTTGTGAGAGCCGGGGACGCGCTGACCGACACCCTCACCGAAAAGCAGAAGGAAATGTTCGAGGACTACATGACCGCCCAGCGGGAGGTCAATGTGCTCACCGATTGTGAGACTTTTATCTACGCTTTCCGTCTGGCCGCAAAGATCATGATCGATGTGCTGACCAACGGGACGATGAAGGAAATCTAAATCATTCAAAGCGAGGATGGGACGATGATCCCATCCTCGTTTCCTTTTTCCGTTACACCTGCACGCACTCGTCTTTTCCGGGGAAAGGCTGTTGCCGATGTTTCAGGGAACCTGATACGCCCTCGGAGAAGCGGTTGACCGAGGTGCGCTTTTCCACGATGGCTTTCAGCATGGCGTCGCTTTCCGTGATGACACGGCCGCTTAGTCTGCTGATACCCAACTTCAGCAGTTCCGGGCAGCAGGTGACCGTCGGCCCGGTAAGGATGACCTCGGCGTTCCGGCTCAGTTCCAGAAGGCGCGGCATGGTCTTGTTGATGGCCGCACTGCCGGTGATGATCACGAGATCGCACAGCGGCAGATAGAACTCGCTTGCGCTGTCCGGCAGGGCTCCGGCTTTTTCTTCCCGGTCCATGATGTACAGCTTCTTGGCGGAGATAAAATCCTCCTGCGTCATGTTGCTGTGGCCGATCATCATGCCCACCATCCCCACCGTGCGGCCGCGGATCTCGACGCCGTCCAGCGTTTTGGCGTCAGTCTTTACAAAGCCGCAGCCGTCGTGGTTATAGAAGGCGTTGACCGCGGCGAAGGCCTCGCTGGCCTCCTCCATATTCCAGGAGAGCATGGCCTGTCCGGCCTGACTGAGCGGCAAGCCGAGCAGACTTTCAAACATCCGCGGGACCGTCTCGCCCGGGGTGTGCATGGCGACGCCCGTCCGGCCGTCGCTGAGCACCGCCGCCGTCCAGGAGATCCCGTTCACCAGCTTTTGAACCGTCAAGTTCCCCGGCAGACCTGTCTGGAGGATTTCGTAATAGGACGTGTCGATCATCTTACCGGATCCAGTTCAGCGTCTGCTCCCGCAGCCAGTCGGCCCACTCCTGCACGCCCTCGCCGGTCTTAGCGCAGATGGGAATGACCTTCATGTTTGGATTCAGGCGCCATACATACTCCTTGCACTTCTCAAGATCAAAGTCAAACACGTTCATCACGTCGATCTTGTTGATGAGCAGCACGTCGCAGATCGTGAACATCAGCGGGTATTTCAGCGGCTTGTCATGGCCTTCCGGAACGGAGAGGATCATGGCGTTCTTGACCGCGCCGGTATCAAACTCCGCCGGGCAGACCAGGTTGCCGATGTTTTCCAGAATGGCCAGGTCCACGTCCTCTGTGCCGAGATTTTCCAGTCCCTGCCGTGTCATGTGCGCATCCAGATGACACATGCCGCCGGTGTGGAGCTGAATCACCTTGACCCCGGTCTTTTCAATGGTGGCCGCGTCCACGTCCGAGTCGATATCGGCCTCCATGACGCCGATGCGCAGCTCGTCCTTCAGCGCCTCGATGGTGCGGCGCAGCGTTGTGGTCTTGCCCGAGCCGGGAGAGGACATAAGATTGAGCAGAAAGGTTTTGTCCGCTTTCAGCTCTTTTCTGAGTTCCTCCGCCCTCCGGTCGTTGTTTTCCATCACGCTCTGTTTGACTTCGATGACTTTGAATTCAGGCATTTTCGTTTCCTCGCTATTTTTTGTTTTTTGTATTCACGATAGTAGTATACGCACATGCCGAGAGCTGTGAGTCCCCAGGTGATCGGATAGGCCGCGGCCACGCTTTGGATGCTGCGGGTGTGCGGGACGATCCAAAACAGGAGTGCCGAGCGGATCAGGCAAAGGTTGACCAGCACGATCAGCATGGGTGCCTTTGTTTTGCCCTGACCGCGCAGACCGTCGCCCAGGATCTGGTGGATCGGATACAGCACGTAAAACGGAAACGTGACCGCGATGATTCGCCGTCCCAGGGCAATGACATACGGCTCTTTGATAAACAGACGAAACAGCGCCCCGCCGAAGAGCAGCGACACGGCTGAAAGGATCGCCGTCAGTCCCAGCGAGATCAGAAGGCTGTCGCGCGTACCCCTTCGGATGCGTGCAAGCTGCCCGGCGCCGCTGTTCTGCCCGCTGAAGGTCATGATCGCCTGGCCCAGCGCCATGATCGGCAGATAGATGATCAGTTTCTACCTTGAAATACGCGGTAAAGGCCGCAATCGCATCGGCGCCGAAGGAATTGATATGCGCCTGCACCACCACGTTGGACAGCGTGATCACCAGTGCCTGCGCTCCGGCCGGCAGACCGATGGCGACGGTCTTTTTCAGCAGTGCCGGATCGAAGCGGATCCCCCGGAGGCGCAGCGCAAAGGCGTTATCCAGTCGGCACAGCTTCCGCGCAACCAGCGCCGCCGCTACGGTCTGGGAAAAGAGTGAGGCCCAGGCCACGCCCACAACGCCGTTTGCCAGCACGCGAAGCAGCAGCCAGTCGGCCGCCACATTGACAAGGCCAGCGCACGAAGCATTCCCGCACCGAAATTATAGGCGATGATCGAGGGCAGCGAGAGGAAATAGATCCGCAGGTAGACCTCCGCGTTTGCACGGATCTCCTCCGGCGTGCGGATCAGGCGCAGATAGCCCGGCGCCAGCAGCCAGCCGAGCAGGGCGAGTACGACCCCGCCCGCCAGCGCAAGCGCCGCCGTGTTGCCGATCGCGCGACGCAGTTTGTCCACGTCACGCTCGCCCCTGCTCTGTGCGATCACAACGCCTGCGCCCACGGCCAGACCGCCGAAGAAGCCGATCAGGCAGGTGATCAGCAGCGTGCTGGCTCCGATCGCCGCAGAAGCCGTTGCCTACAAAGATTAGATCGACGGTGCTGTATAACTGCTGCACCAGCGTCCCCAACAGCAGCGGGAGGGCGAAGCGCAGCAGCTTTTGTATGATCGGGCCGGTTGTCAGGTCCTCGTTTCTTTGATTCATGGCATGAAGTTGATCTTAACAGTATGATAGCCCCCCGAGTGACCGGCTCGGAGGGCTATAGCAAGAGAGATCCTCGGCTGCCTTTGTGTCGGAGAGGTGAAAGAGACACGTGGATTGAGGGGATCCAGGCAACCGATCAAGCATCTGATCTGATAAGAGCATAACAGAATTCTCGGCCGTGCGGAAGCCCCCCTGGGGGATGAAATTTGAAAAATGACTTGTTTTATTTCGCCGTGCCGGAAAGCAGAAACAGCGAGTCGTTATCACAGATACAGTCGATCGCGAAGAATTCCCGCCAGAATTTGGCTTCCTCCTCCGCAGGGAGCAGCTGCCTTGCAAGGCCGCCCGGCATGATGCTGCCGAGCGTGTTCATCCGGTCGCGGCCAAAGGGAAACGCAACGGTAAGCCTCCCACGCGGCAGCAGAAGCTCTCGCGCTTTTTTCAGAAAGTCACGCGGCTGAAGGAAGTGGTGATAGGCGTTAAAAGACACGATCACCTCGTAGCCGGGCTGCTCAAGCTGCAGGAAGTCAGCCTGGGTCAGGTGGATGCGCGGATCGGCACCGTACTTTTTCTGCGCCAGACGGATCATTTCTCCAGAGATGTCCACACCCTCGATCTCACAGGCTCCGCCGTCCATGAGATCGGCAAACATCGCACCGCTGCCGCAGCCGACGTCCATCACACAGGCACCGCCCCGGTGGATCGAGACCATGGCCGTGACGATGCGGGCGGCCTTGGCCTCGGCGTAATCGTCGTCCCAGATCGGCGCGACGGAATCATAGTATTCGGCGATCTGCATGAGCTTCCTCCCTGCATAAAAACACGGGCCATTTCCCTAATCTTTGATTTCCAGGACAGAATCGACCAGCTTTTTTGTATAAGCCTCTCTGGGCTGACGGATCATCTGTGCCGCCGGGCCTTCCTCCACGAGCGCGCCGTCCCGCATGATCATCACCCGGTCGCACAGGCAGCGGATCACCGCCAAATCGTGGGAGACAAAGATCGCGGAGGTATGGCTCTCGCGGCAGATGCCGGCAAGCAGATGCAGAATCTGCGCCTGGGAGGATACGTCGAGCGCGCTGGTGATTTCGTCGCAGAGCAGGATCTCCGGCTCGACGGCCATGGCGCGGGCGATCGCCATACGCTGGCACTGCCCGCCGCTGAGCTGGCGGGGCGTGCGATCCATCAGTTCCCGCTGAAGCCCCACCCGATCAGCCAGCGAGGCCAGGTCGAGCGGCGCGTTTCTTCCGCGCAGACTGCGGACCGACTCGGTGATCGAATCCGCGATCGTGCGGCGGGGATGGAAAGAGGCCGGTGCGTTCTGAAAAATCATCTGCATCGTCCGGTATTCTTCTTTGGTGCGCCGGGGCGAGAGTTCTTTTCCATGGAGCAGGATGCTGCCCGCGCTGGGCGCTTCCAGGCCGGAAATAAGCTTTAGGAGCGTGGACTTACCGCTGCCGCTCTCTCCCGCAACGCCCAGGATCTCCCCGCTCTCGAGGCGAAAGTCGACTCCGCGCAGCGCGTGGATCACGGTGCTTTGCTGCTCATAGCGCTTGGCAAGGCTTTTTCCTTCCAGAATGATCATGGAATGGCCTCCTTCCCGCCGCAGCAGGAGACGAAATGGCCGTCTCCTGTCTGCCGCATGGTATAAGGCGCATGCACACAGGCTTCCGCCGCCTGCGGGCAACGGTCGCAAAACTCGCAGCCACGCTCCGCAGGGCCGGTCATCGGCGGGCTGCCAGGCAGGCCGTCGGGCATTGTTCCGTCAAGACTCGGGATCGCCGCGCGCAGACTTTTGGTATAGGGGTGCTGCGGATCGCACAGCACGTCACAGGCCCGGCCGAACTCCACCAGCCGCCCGGCGTACATGACGCCGATATGGTCGGCCAGGAAATGGGCCAGCGCCAGATTATGGGTCACGATGATCTGTGTCACGCCGTTTCTGTCGCGCAGCCGTTTGAGCTCCTCGGCCACCTGCAGCTGGATCGTGGCGTCCAGCGCGCTGGTCGGCTCGTCGCAGAGCAGGATCTCCTGCTCCAGCAGCAGGGCCAGCGCAAGCGCCGCGCGCTGGTTCATGCCGCCGCTGAGAGCGAAGGGGCATTCCCCCAGGACGCGCCGCCAGTCGCCGAGCTCCACCTTGGCGAAAGCCTCCGCCACCTGTGTGTCAAAGGTTTTCGGATCGTATTTCCCGTGACTTTTGAGCGTTTCGATAAACTGCTTTCGATAGCTGCGGATGGGGTTGAAGGTCGCCTCCGGCGTTTGGAAGACGATGCCCATTTTTTCGCAGCAGAGCTTGCGCCGCTGTTTTGGAGGGAGGGCAGAGAGCTCTGTGCCCTCCAGCGTGATAGAGCCGGAGAAAAGCCGAATCTCCGGCGCGGCCATCAGGGCCTTGAGCAGGGTGCTCTTGCCGCAGCCGCTCTCCCCCACGAGGCAGAGGATCTCGCCCCGCTGCAGGGAAAAGGACACGTCCGCGGCGGCGGGACGGTCGCCGTATCCGACACAGAGACGGTCGAGCGTGAGGATCGTGTCGCTCATGTCTCCGCCTCCTTTGCTTCCAGCGCGTCGCGCACGCAATCGCCCAGATAGTTGAAAATCATCACCGTGATGATCGTGGCAACAGCCGGGGCGAGCACCGCCCAGGGGGCCAGCTGCAGATACGCGCGGGAGGTGTTGATCATGCTGCCCCACTCCGCCTGCGGCTCGATCACACCGATGCCGAGGAAGGAGAGGCCCGCGATGCCGATCATCATGACGCCGATCTGGGTCGCCGCCGTGACGAGCAGCGGCCCGAGCATATTGGGCAGCAGCGTTTTACTCATGATCGTCCAGCCGGAGCAGCCGGAAAGCCGGGCGGCGTGGACGTAAGGTTCTTCTTTCAGGCTCAGCACCTGGGCCCGGGCCAGGCGCGCATAGAGCGTCCAGCCGCTGATGCCCATGGCAAGCATGGCGTTGCCCATGCCGCCTCCCAGGATGCCCGCCACCGCGATGGCCAGCACCATCTGCGGGAAGGCCAGCATCACATCCGCAAGGCGCATGATCAGCGTGTCGACCACGCCGCCGTACCAGCCGGCCAGCAGGCCGAGCACGGAGCCGGCGAGGAAGGTGAGCCCCACCAGTGCGACAGCGGAAAAGATGGAGGTTCTCGCCCCCATCAGCACGCGCGAGCAGACACAGCGGCCGTAGCGGTCTGTGCCGAAGGGATACTGCGCGCAGGGCGCGCGGTTCATATCCGCGGCAGAAGTTGCATAGGGGTCGTTGGGACAAATGAGCGGTGCGATCAGGCTGATGACGACCAGGATCCCGGCCAGGGCCAGAAAGACGATCGCGCGGCTGCGGATGCGCTCGGGTGTTTTGACCCGCTTTTTCATGCGCCGCCCCCCTTTCTGCGAAGCCGGGGATCGATCCATGCATAGCAGATGTCGATCAAGAGGTTGATGACGACATACACCGTGGAGGTAAAAAGCACAAAGCCCTGGATCACCGGGTAGTCGCGGTTGCTGATCGCGTCCATGGCAAGCTTCCCCAGGCCCGGCCAGCGGAAAATGGTCTCGATAACGACACTGCCGCCAAAAAGCGTGCCGATGGAAAGTCCCACGATCGTAAGGATGGAGATGGAGGCGTTGTGCAGCACGTTTTTCAGCACATAGCGTTCCTTTACGCCGCGCAGTCTGGCGCCGGAGACATAGGGCTTGCCCAACTGCTCGAGGACCTCCGCCCGAAACTGGCGGATAAAGCGCCCGCAGATCGGGATGGAGAGCGCCAGGCAGGGCATCACGAGCCCCTTCGCGCTCTCCTTCGCCGTCAGCGGCAGCAGATGCGCCTTGACGCACAGAAAGTACATCAGCAGCACGGAGATCAGAAAGTTCGGCAGCGAGTTGCCGGCGAAGCTGAAAAGCCGCGTGATATCATCCAGCAGTGAGTCCTTGTGGAGTGCTGTGAGGATGGCAAGCGGAAGCGCCACCAGGAAGGCCAGCGCCAGGCTCGTCAGCGCGAGGATCGCCGTGTAGCGCAGCGCCTTGATAAGCTTCCCCGCCACAGAGAAGCCGTCCTTATAGCTCTCGCCCAGATCAAAGCGCAGGGCATGGAGCGCCCAGTCTCCGTACTGCACCAGGAAGGGCCGGTCAAGGCCCATGCTTTCTCTTGTTTTCTCGATGATCTCCTCCGAGACGGCCACGCCCTGGGCGTTGAGCTTTTTCATCGCCGCGTCGCCGGGCGAGAGATACATCAGCAAAAACGTCAGGAAACTGACGGCGATCAGGATGCCGACAAGGTGCAGCAGTCGTCTGCCTATGTATTTGGCCATCGGTCAGTTTCCTCCTTTCATGCAATTTGGGGCCGGTGTAGACGCACCGGCCCCATCGGATCATTGGGTTTTATGCGATATCCGTCTCAGGCGTGAGGCCATAGAAGTCGAAGGGGATGTCCTCCGAGAATCCGGTGACGCCGGGCCTTGCGACAGAGACCTTGTTGAACAGGCCGACGTAGCCGAAGGCGTTGTCGTCGATGCTCATCTGGACGATCTGGTTGGCAAGTGCGGCACGCTGATCGATATCGGTCTCAAACTGGAGCTGATTGATCAGCGCCTCGGTCTCGTCGCTGGGGAAGCCGGCCTTGGCCCACTTGCCGCTCTGGCGGTACAGAGCATCGACGCAGTAGTAGGGATCGCCGCCTGTATCGGCGATCATGCAGTAGAGCGCGATGTCATAGTCGCCGGTCGCCACATAGCCGGCGTCCGGATCTTCCTGCACGACCAGCGTCGCCTTGACGCCGATCTTCTCGAGCTGCTCCTTCATCAGCAGGGCGAGGTCGGGCAGCTGGCGTGATTTGTAGTGGGCGATGGTCAGCTCAAGCACCTTGCCGTCCTTTTCATAATATCCGTCCTTGTTCAGCGTGTAGCCGTCCGCTTCGAGCAGGGCTTTGGCCGCGGCGGGATCGGGTGCGGGCTTTGTGACCTGGCCATAGGGCGCGGAAGCAATGAAGGGACCGACAGCCGCGGAGGTCGTGCCTTTGAGATAATCGGCAATGGCCTCGCAGTCTACCGTCAGGTTGATCGCCGCGCACACGCTGTCGTCGAGGCGCGTCTGGTTGATCACGTAGAATTGCATGCGGGTGCCGGGAATGACCGTGAGATTGTAGCTGGCCGGATCGGCTTCGTAAATCTCCTTGGCGGCCGCGTCCACGCTGGTGTAGCAATCGATCTCCCCGGCCTGCATGGCCAGGAGCTTAGAATCCGCATCCGGCATATAGAAGAGCGTGGCGCCGTCGAGCTTGACCTCGCCGTTCCAGTACTTGTCGTTCCGCACGACCTCCACGTCTCCCTCCGGCTGGAAGGACTGGATCACAAAAGGTCCCGTGCAGATGGGCGCATTGTCAAAATCTGTGGTGGCGTCCAGATCCATGATCGCAAACTCGGGGTCCGTCAGCGCGACGAGCATGGTCGGGAAGACGTCCGGGGTCGTGATGACAAAGGTCTTTTCATCCTCAGCCGTGAAGGTGAAGTCCGCCCAGTCGTCGTAGCGTTCGTTGACCTCGATCAGACGCTGGAAGTTGCGCGCCACCATGTCGGCGGTGACGGGATTGCCGTTGGAGAAGCAGGCGTCCGCCAGCGTAAAGGTCCAGGTCAGGCCGTCTTCGCTGACGCTGGAATCCTTCGCCAGCAGCGGGCTGACAGACATATCCGCGTCGATCCGGTACAGCGTCTCGGTCATGCCGTAGATCTGGGTGTACCAGCCGTAGTAGTCCTTATGGGCGTCCAGGCTGGGATAGGCGAAGTTTGTGGCCATCCGCAGCCATTTGGTTTCCTGCTGAGCCGGCGCGGTGTCCGCTGCAGGCGCGGCAGGAGCCGGTTCGGCAGCCGGAGCCTCGGCCGGTGCCTTCTGACCGCAGGCCGCGAGGGCAAGGATCATGCACAGTGCAAGCAGAAGCGCAAGAGTCTTTTTCAGATTCTTCATCTTGTTTCCTCACTTTCTTTTGCCTTTTGGGCTTCTGGAAAACAGTATAGACCCTTGAAAAACGCAGCGTAAGCCCCCCTGGGGGATGCAAAATTCAACAATTTTTACACTACTTGTAGGCGGCGAGGCAGAAGATCGGCGTCGGATTGAAGAATTCGTCGATCTCGGCATAAATACGCCGGTAGGCGCCCATATCCACCGAGACGCGTTCAAAGCCCGCTTCGATGAGCAGCTGTACGTCCCATTGCGGTCGCGGCCCGTGATAGGCGCCGACCTCCATGGTGATCGCCTCGTTCTCAGCCTTCATGTATTCCGGCACCAGCTTGTGCGCGTGGTTTTCCGGCAGCTCTGAGATTGCGCGTCACCAGCACGTCAAAGCTCTCCGGCGCAAAGTCCGGCTCCTCGGCGTCCATGACGGCAAAATCCGCTTGCAGGCCGAGGATCTCCGCCGTCTGCCTGGCCCGGTCGATCATGTCCGGCGTCAGGTCGATGCCCGTGGCCTCGTGTCCCTCGGCCGCGAAAACGAGAGCGAAAAAGCCCGTACCCGTTCCCAGATCCAGCACGCGCAGCGGACGGTCCTGCGGGATATAGCGATGATATTCTTTGAGCCAGCGCTCGTGCTTTTCATCTTCAAATTCCCGGATGCGCTGGGTCTGAAAGGCCTCCGCCCGGTGAGACCAGTAATGGGTGATGCGGTGCTTGATAGGTTCCATAGGTCGTTCTCTCTCCGTTTCTTTTGCTTGCTCCCGGCTGTTTTCTGTATTATAAGGGTTCTCTTTTTCCCACGGAAGCCCCCCGGGGGGATAATCCTTTATTCTGAAAAATCCCTGCCTTTCTGCGCCTTTCCGCATTTTTCGCCGCGTATCCCCCCGGGGGGCTTGTGGCGTGCCGCCGCGCATGATACTTTGTAAAAAAAGATGATCGGAGGCATCTATGCAGATCAAAAGCATTGCCGGGCATGAACTGACGCCCGGCAAAACCGTCAAAGATCATATCCATGTGGAGGGCACCGAACTGCACGTGCCCCATGTGCTGCTCTGCGGCGAGCAGCCGGGGCCGACCGTCCTGATCTCCGCCGGCATCCATAATGCGGAGTACGTGGGCATCCAGGCGGCCATCGAGCTGTCGAACGAGCTGGACGTCTCCGAGCTGTGCGGCAACGTGATCCTGCTGCCGCTGGCCAATCGCTCCGGCTTTGAAAACCGCACCATGTCCATGGTCTTTGAGGACGGGAAAAACCTCAACCGCGTCTTCCCCGGCGACCGGGAGGGCAGTGAGGCCGACAAGCTGGCGCATATGCTTTTTGAGGTGTTCATCCGAAATGTGGACGCCTACATCGACCTGCACAGCGGCGACGGGTACGAGGCGCTGATCCCCTATGCCTACTATCTGGGCGACACGCCAGCTGAAGAAATTGCCCGGCGGATGGTAGACTGTGTCAACGTGAAATATGTGGTCCGTTCCCGCTGCCGCACCGGCGGAGCGTATAATCTCGCCTCCGTCCACGGCGTCCCCAGCGTGCTGATCGAGCGCGGGCAGCTCTCCCTTTTCAGCCGTGAGGAGATCGAGGCGGACAAGGCCGACGTGCGAAATATTCTCCGCTGTCTGGGCGTTCTGCCGGGTGAGGCCGTCAGATATCCCAAGACGCAGCTGCTGGAATACAGCGACGA